>JAWOFG010000122.1:0-4669 GCA_046482365.1 Pelovirga sp.
AATTGTCATGATTTTTTCGATGTTGGCATGTCTATGGATGGGTTTAACAACTGGACCAGTTCTGAGGATGAACTGTTCCGCAATCGGCAGGATCTGATGGGGGTGATGATGTGTCAGGCCTGTCACGGCAGCACCCATGCCCTGTATCCGGCTCATAACAAGTACGGCTCTCAGCGCGACATCATTCAACCGTTGCAATATCAGGGAAATGATCGCCCCATCGGCAACGACTGCACTGTCTGCCATACCGTGGCGCAGGAGTTTGAAGGGCACCATCCCAACTCTCTGCGCCAGTAACCCCTTGACGTAAAAAGGCAGACCTGAACAGTCTGCCTTTTTACGTATTGCTTTAAAATCAAGGAAAAAGTTATCTGCTACCTACCAGGGCGGTGTCAGCCCAAAACTTGTCAACTTGACCGCAAATTCTTTTGCCTCACGCGAGAGGATCCGGCGTTCTTCCTTGTGCTTGACCCAACCGGTTTTGGCGCACCAGGCGAGAGCCATTTCAGTCTGACCATTGACGACCAGCGCCAGTAGTTCCTGCTCCTGGCGTGACAGGGTCATCTGTCCAAAACGATAGTCCTGGAAGGCCTCCCAGGTTGCCGGCACCCACTGCTTGACGATCTTTTCGCCGATCGTTTCAGCATAGCGACGGATTTCCAGCTGGGCGTGGCTGTCCATGCGCAGGGCCAGAAAATGGAGCAGGTTATGCAGATCGATCTGCCAGAAGGCTTCGGTGTAGGTGCTAAGGGGAAGATCCTTACGCGCCTGTTCGCGGGCCACCCCGGCGTCGAGGCGCTGCTGGTAAACTTCTTTACTCAGACGATGTAACTCCTGTTCAGCGGCACTGAATTGCTTCCCTTCGCCCGGCGCAAAAAAGCCGCTGCTCCCCTGCTTGTTGTCCTGCGCCTGCTGACGCCAGCTATCCGCCGGGGTCATCTGGGCACGATCGATAGCGATGGAATAACGGGTGCTGTATTCGTTGACGCTGGCGGTCCGGTGACGAATCCACTGACGCCAGGTATCCATCGGCACACGGACATGGAGCTTGAGCATGCACATTTCAAACGGGGTGGTGTGCTGATGACGGAGCAGATAACGGATCAGGGCACGATCTTCGGACACCTTGCGGGTGCCGTCACCGTAGGAAACCCTGGCCGCCTGAACGATGGAAGAATCATTTCCCATGTAATCGACAAGACGGACAAAACCATCGTCGAGTACGGGGAAAGCGTGACCGAGCAGTTTATCAAGATCCGGGCTGGACGGGCGAGTCAGTTGGGTCGTCACTTTGTCAAATCCTCCGGTTGGTGTTCCAAAAGAATAAAGCCATGTTATAGTCTAGCGGTCAACAACTCGTCCCCATATGACCAAAAATGGAGAATCTTATGCCTCATCTGCAATTTGAAATCAACCGTCCGCTGGAAGATAGCGCAAAAATTGCCTTTGCAGAAAAAGTCCGCCAACTCTTTTCTACCATCATGGACACGGGAACTGACCACATCAGCATTTCGATCCGTGAATTCGGCACCTACAACCTGTCGATAGGACGAGTTAAACAGCCGGAAAAAGGAGTGGCGCTGGTCAACGCTGATATCCGTGAAGGGCGTGCCATCGAAAAGCGCCGCGAGCTGACTCTGGGTTTTATGCAGCTGCTCCATGAGACCTGGGACATCCCCAAAGAGCACATGTACGTTACCATCACCGAACACAAGGGGGAGGACTTTCACCTGCTTGAGCGCTACCTGGCGAGCTGGCAGGAAGGGGAAGATCCACTGGCCGATTGATCGTAACCTCAGAATATTTGTATCTGTTCAGCACCGGATCGGGGTTCCTATGTCAAGGGACGCTTTTCGTCTTCCCTGACCGCTTGTTGTCGCCATCCCTGGCGACAAACACCCTTGCCACAGGAACCCCGACCCTGCGCAAGGACAGTGGTGAATAGTTACGAATATTTTTTATTGACGGTTGGTTTCCAGCGCCGCGATTTTGTGACCACCGTTTTCCATCACCGCAACCAGTTGCTCAACCAGTTGATTAAAATCGGTCCGCTTGTCTTTGGGAATCGAGGCCGCCATGGGAATATTGGCTGTGATCGGATTGACCGGCCGGCCATGAACATGCAACTCAAAGTGCAGATGAGGACCGGTTGACCGTCCGGTGTTGCCGGAAAGGGCAATCCGCTCACCACGCTTTACCGTCTGGCCACGCTTCACCAGGATTCGGTGCAGGTGCAGGTAACGAGTCAGATACTGACTGCCATGCTGGATTTCGACATATTTTCCGGCATAGGGATGACTCTTCACCCGGGTCACCACGCCGTCACCGGTTGCCAGGATCGAGGTACCGGTGGGCATCGCAAAATCAACCCCGTTGTGAGGGCGCACCTGCCTGGTAATCGGATGCTTGCGCGCAGGATTAAAAGAAGAACTGATACGGTATTGGGCACCCATGGGATAGCGCCGGAAGGCGCGCGCCAGACTTTCCCCCGTGGCATCGTAGTAGTTGCCGTCTTCAAACAGAAAAGCGGTGTGTTCACGCTGGCGGCGCATAATCCGCACCCCCTCAATACGACTTTGCCCGGTAAATTCATCGCCGACAAACTGCTGGCTGCGCACCACCTGAAAGCGGTCACCGGCCCGCATGTCACGGGCAAAGTTGAGGTGATCACGGAACAGGTTGGTAATATTGGCCGTTTCTATCTCGCTTAAACCGACACCGATAGCCGACAGATAGAAACTGCCGTTGATTTCACCATCAAGCAGCTGCTGCCGCCACCGGCCCGGGTGGATAATCTCCTCGTAACCGAAACTATCGTTATCAAACCGGGAATACAGCACCTGTTTGCCATGGTCGATAAAAAGCTCCATGCTCAGCAAGCGTGAACCATCCTCGTCAAAGGTAAAGGTCAGATGCTGTCCGGGGCGTAGTACATCAAGTGCCAGCAGCGACTCATCGGCGGCAAGAATCTGATAGACCACACTGTGGATACCGAGCTGATCAAAGATGGTACTTAAGGTGTCACCGTTAGTAATCGGATGGACAACGACACGTTCATCAACGGCTTCTGCAACAGGGGATTCCCGGGGTTCTTCAACCGGCAGAACAATCGAATCAAGACGCTCTTCACCTACCGGTTCAGCTGCCTTTTCAACATTGGTCGAGAGGTTCTGACGCTGACGGGGAGTGGTCACCAAATAGCTGAGCAAACCAACCAGAACCATAGCCACAAGGCCAAGGCGCAACAGGCGCTTGCGCCGTAAGGCTTTACGTTCCTGGGATGATAAAATCCAGCTTGCATTCATAAATGACAACTCAATCGCTGCGTGGTCAACAGATAGCGGGACTGATAAAAATCTCTAACTTAGCACTTTACACGGAATCCAGCATTATTTCCAGCCTTAAACTGCCGGCGGACAGATCCCTGACGATAGCGGTTTTTAGCACAAGAGGACGGCGCATGGCAATCAGCGTCTCTGCGTTAAATCTGTTTGTTAATTTAGCGGCTCCATGTTGAATCTTTATTACACCCTCGCTCCTCAAATAAAATCACATCAGAAAGAACGCCCGCTCCATTTTTATGTTGACCTGTCGCGACATTTAGACATATAACCGGAGCTGTTAATTTTTGCCACATTTGATCGGCTGCGAGCTGTAATGGTGCAAACAACCCATTCACGCTTTGCATCAGGTTCCTGCTACGAAACTGACCTGCCCGCAGCCCCCACCCACCACAAGGAGGAAAGATGAAAAAGGTACTTGGCACACTGGTACTGGTCGGCCTGCTGACCCTGCCCCTCAGCGGCCTGGCAGCGACCCTCGAGGAACGCATTGAGGCGCTGAACCGTCAAACCATGGAACTCAAGCAGCAGCTTGAGCAGATGCGTCAGCAGCAAGCGCAGCAGGAAGAGTTCCTTACTGAAATCGACGAAACCATCTACGAAGACCGCAGCAGCCGCTTTCAGTGGTCCGGCGACTTCCGCACCCGTTATGATTACTACAGCCGTGATCGGTACGCCGCTGCTCCGTTAGCCGCCGACTTTTCTAATATGGGACAGAATGGAGAAGTCACAGAAAAGAACGACACACTCTTCACCAACCGTCTGCGCCTCAACATGAGTGTCAGCGCCCTGGAAAATGTCGACTTCGTCGGCCGCCTCACCATGTACAAGGCCTGGGGGATGCAGAATACCCCAATGGATTATGGCACAGGTGGAACCATAGGCGGCTTCCCTGCTATCGACGGCAACTCCGGTCGCACCCCGGAAGACGACAAACTGCTGGTCGATCGCGCCATCGTCAACTGGAACAACATCGGCGGCAGCAACTTCTGGCTCTCCATGGGACGACGACCCACCACCGACGGCCCTCCCAGCCAGCTGCGCCTAAACAACAGCAGCCGCATGGCCACCCCGGTTGCCTACATGGACTGGCCCTTTGACGGTGCCACCCTGGGCTACGCTTACGACAGCCTTTTCGGCGTTGTGGATCTGCCCGGCCGCATCCGTTTCTGCTACGGCCGCGGCTATGAAGCCGGACTGGGTGAAAGCACCCTCAACGATACCGACTTCGCCGGCATCAGCTGGGATATCTACAACAAGAACGATCGCTTTGTTTACCTGCAGTCCTACATTGCTATGGAAGTATTTAACTACCCGGACATGGATTC
>JAWOFG010000160.1:0-5322 GCA_046482365.1 Pelovirga sp.
GCAGGGTCTTAACGGATAAATTTTTTAAGAAAATCGAGGACAGCAATGAATGGAAAACAGTTATTACTCAAGGCACTGAAGGAGCGTAAAGTTCGCTTCCTGTTTGGATATACCGGTGGTGCCATTATGCCGGTTTTTGATGAAATGGAAAAAATGGGGGCCTTTGAGTTTGTCATGGCCCGCCATGAGCAGGGTGCTGCTTTTATGGCACAGGGTCTGTCCCGGGCGTCATTGTCGACTTCGATACCACAGATCGGTGTGTGCCTGACGACCTCCGGCCCTGGCGCGATGAACCTGGTAACCGGCGTTGCCGATGCCCACATGGATTCGGTTCCGATGCTGGCCATTACCGGACAGGTAGCAACCGGGGTGATTGCTACGGACGCCTTTCAGGAAAGTGATGTGGTCGGGGTTATGATGCCGATCTGCAAACAGACCTACATGCCTCTGGCTGCTGAAGATGTTGAAAAAACGGTGCACGAAGCCTGTTACGTGGCGACTACCGGTCGCGGGGGTCCAGTGATTATTGACCTGCCCAAGGATATTCAGAACCAGCAGGCCGGCGAGGATTACCGCTTTGATGCCAAAAAATTTCGTCCCCATCTGCCCGGTTATTTTTACACCCCGACCCCCGAGCGTGAGCCGATCCGTCAGGCGATTGAGCTGATTAACAAGAGCGAAAGACCGCTGATTTTTTGCGGGCATGGGGTTATCAACAGTAATGCCGGGGATCTGCTCCAATCTTTCATCGAAAAGACCAACATTCCTGTCGCTTCCACCTTCCACGGCCTTTCCGCTATCCCGGCTGATCATCCTCAGCACCTGGGGATGATGGGCATGCACGGCACGGTTGAAGCCAATCGGGCGATTATGGAGGCTGATCTGCTGATTGCCCTGGGGATGCGCTTTGACGACCGGGTGACCGGTAAGCTGGATGAATATGCCCGTAATGCAGCCGTGATTCACGTGGAGATTGATGCTTCAGAAATCGACAAAAATGTTCGCACCACGGTGGCTATCAACGCCGATGTCTATCGCACCTTGCATGTGTTGATGGGTGATCCCATGCTGACCTGCATCCCGCGCCGCCGCTGGTGGGACAAACTCAACAGTTTCCGCGAGGTGATGAAAGAAGACCTGCGTGAAGAGATCGAGGTCGGTGTAGGTAACGACAATAAGTTGCTGATGAAGGGGATCATCCATCGCCTGTCGGAAGTGACCAGGGGGCGCGATTTGATTATCCCCGATGTCGGCCAGCACCAGATGATGTGCGCACGCTTTTATAATTACCAGACCAACAACAGCTGGTTCGGTTCCGGTGGCGCCGGAACCATGGGCTGTTCACTGCCGATGGCGATCGGCGTCAAGTTTGCCCGACCAAAAGAGCGAGTCTGGTCGATCAGCGGTGATGGCGGTTTCCAGATGAACTTCCAGGAACTGGGAACCATCATGGAAAAGCAGATTGATGTCAAAATTATCATCCTTAATAATGGCTACCTGGGGATGGTGCGCCAGTGGCAAACCTTTTTCTTTGACGGCTGCTTTGCCGGCACCCCGATGCAGAGTCCCGATTTTGGGTTGATCTCCCAGGCCTACGGCATCCCCTATCGTAAGGTTGAACTACTGGAGGATGTCGTGCCTGCCCTTGAAGAAGCGATCGCCTGTAAGGGTGCCATGGTACTTGAGTTTATCTGTGACCCGGCTGAAGTGATTCTACCGATGATCCCGGCTGGAGGTGGTTTTGGCGACATGATTATCCGTCATCCCCATGCACCGAAAAAAGATCAGAGCAAACAAGGAGAAGCTGCATGAAAAGGCGCGCCATACTTGCATTTACCCTTGATCACCCCGGGGTTCTCAATAAGATTTCGATGCTGATCCGCAAAAAAATGTACAATGTCGATACTCTCACCGTCTGTCGTGCGCGCATACCCGGTGTCAGTCGGATGACCATTACCCTGCGTGAAAACGATCAGGCCAGGGTTGATCAGGTCGTCCGGCAATTGGAAAAATTTACTGAAGTTATCTCGGTCAAAGAGCTGGATACCGATCACAGTTACTGGCGCGAGGTGGCAATTATTAAGCTGGAAATAGACGCTTCAGTGCTTGAGACCTTTCAAGGTCGCTACAACTTCGAGATTCTTGAACAGAAAAGTGACGATATCCATATCCTCCAGGTCGCCGGTTCAACCCGCCGTATCGATACCTTCCTGGATGAAGTCGGTCAGGAGCATGTCGTTGAAATCGCCCGTACCGGGGTCACGGCGATGGAGAAGTAAATAGGGAGTGGGGAGTGGGGAATAGGTAGTGGGGAGTAAGCAATTGACCGCTCACTGCTCACCGTTCACCGCTCACAAATAATTGATTGTGTTATGATATCGGGGTGTGGTGCTGGTCAATGGCGGTGCTGTGTCCCGATTTCTTTTGTTGGAAGGAGAAAAACATGAAACGACGCAGCGGAACAATTACCGGCGATCCCGGCGGCAGTAACTGGGTAGAACGCACTGCGGCCCGCACCATGTTGCGGGCGGTACGTTTTACTGACGAGGATTTTGCCAAGCCGCTGGTGGCGCTGGCGGTTCCCTATACCAACGGGACCCCCTGTAACGATCATATCCGTACCCTGGGTGATCTGCTCCAGGCTGAACTGGAAGCAGTCGGTGCCAAGGTGATTATCTTCGGCACGCCGGTGGTATCCGATGGTATTTCCATGGGCACCGAAGCGATGAAATATTCCCTGGTCAGCCGCGAAGTCATCGCCGATGCCATTGAGGTGATGACGGAGGGTTATCAGGTTGATGCGGTGGTGACCCTGTCCGGTTGTGATAAGACCATCCCGGCGGCACTGATGCCGATAGCCCGCAATGATCTAGTCGGCCTGACCCTCTACGGTGGCAGTATACGTCCCGGTCATCATGGCGGTAAGGACTTGAATATCGTCAGCGCCTTCGAAGGGATTGGTGCCTACAGCGCCGGAAAAATCGATGCAGAAGAGCTTTGTCAGATCGAATGTCATGCCTGTCCCGGTGCCGGGTCCTGTGGTGGCATGTATACCGCTAATACCATGGCTGCGGCAATTGAAGCCCTGGGGATGAGCGTGCCCGGCGGTTCGTCTAATATGGCAGTAGAGGCGGATAATCAGCTGTCACCGGATAAACAGGGGGATCTGCGTCGCACTGCTACAACCCTGCTGGGACTACTTCAAAGCGGCATCAGCGCGCGGCAGATCATGACCCGCAAAGCCTTTGAAAATGCCCTGACCCTGGTGTGGGCGCTGGGCGGATCGACCAACGCGGTATTGCACCTGCTGGCTATGGCGCGCGAGGCTGAAGTGCCTTTGACCTTGAAGGAGATGGCCGCTTTTACCGCCAAAGTGCCGTTGCTCGGCAACTTCAAACCCTATGGACGCTATCTGATGAACGATCTGCACCCCCTGGGCGGCATCCCTCTGGTGATGAAGCATCTGCTCGATCATGGTCTGTTGCACGGCGACTGTCTGACGGTGACGGGAAAAACCCTGGCTGAGAATCTGGCTAACACTGCCGATCTGCCCTTTGGACAGGATGTGGTTTTCCCGGTTTCCAGTCCCTATGCGGCTGCCGGCAAACACATTCGTATCCTGTTCGGTAATCTGGCTCCGGAAGGGTGCGTGCTCAAGCAGAGCGGTAAGGATCTTGCGACGATGCGTGGCCCGGCGCGGGTATTTGAGCGCGAGGAGGAAGCTATGAGCGCCATACTGGCCAACCGCATCAAACCGGGGGATATTGTCGTGATCCGTTACGAGGGGCCGCAAGGCGGTCCCGGCATGCGCGAGATGTTGTCGCCTTCGGCCGCGCTGATGGGTGCCGGGCTCGGCGACAGTGTTGCCCTGCTGACAGACGGGCGTTTTTCCGGCGGCACCCACGGCATCATGATCGGCCATATCTCTCCTGAAGCACAGGTCGGTGGTTCTCTGGCGCTGGTAGAGGAGGGGGACCCAATTGAAATCGATCTGGATCATGAGGCCCTCAATCTGTGCGTGGATGATGCAGTTTTGACCCAGCGCCGGGAGGGCTGGCAGGCCCCTGTCCAGAAGATCCAGCGCGGTGTCCTGGCTAAATACGCACGACTGGTGTCATCGGCCTCAGCCGGCGCCGTGACCTCCTGAGCGTCGGCCCCTGCCATGCGTTCCGCCAATATTTTTTCATCCATACCCGATCATCTGCCGGACGAACTGATCGACCTTCTCGCAGATAACGGCCGGGTTCGGATCGAGCGGATCGTCTCGCGTGATCACGCCTCACCACCAGGCTTCTGGTATGATCAGCAGGAGCACGAATTTGTGCTCCTGTTGCAGGGAGAGGCGAAACTCGAGCTGCTGGATCCAGAGGAGCATCTGCATCTGCAGGCGGGTGACTATTTGTTGATTCCGGCGCATCGTAAGCATCGGGTTGTCTGGACCAGCAGTGCAGTGGATTGTATCTGGCTGGCGGTGTTTTACCATGATCAGGGCCCCCTGTGTCAGGACAGTTCTCACTTCTCACCGAGAGAATTTGCACTTAAAAATCAGCCCTGAAAGATTGTAAGTCGGCAGATTGATGCTATCTTTATTTCATGTCACGTAAACCCCGCATACATTATCCCGGCGCAATTTATCGCGTCATTCTCCGCGGTAACGCGCGACAGGCCATCTTCTTTGACGAAGCGGACCGCTGCCGATTTTCTCTTCTCGGCCAAGAAGGAACAGCGCGGTCTGGTCACAGGGTAGTCGCTTTGTGTCAGTTGACAAATCATGTCCACCTGGCCATTCAGGTGGGGGACGCCCCGCTGTCACGTATCATCCAGAACCCCTCCTTCCCCCATACTCGCTGGATTAACTGGCAGCAGCAGCGGTGCGGTCATCTCTTTCAGGGAAGGTATAAAGCTGTTCTCGTAGATGCCGACAGCCACCTGCTTGAACTCACAGCGTACATTCATCTGAATCTGGTGCGTGCCGGTGTGGTCGATAAGCCCCAGAACTATCCTTGGAGCAGTCAGTGTTCTCGACGTGTCCAAGGATTTTTGCACCCCGTAGTAGGGGATATACCCCATTACTAATACCCCATCTACCGGGTAATCTGGCATCTGAGGTAGTAGATTATGTGACAAAAGGAGGAAGAGCATGATGATTCTGGAGAAAATTAAATCAGAGGGGCTGGCGCATCTGTCCTATTTTCTGGGGGACGGTGACGAAGCGATCGTGATCGATCCGCGGCGTGATTGCGAGGTCTATCTTGATATTGCAGCGCGTGAAGGGATGCGTATTACGCATATTTTCGAAACCCATCGCAACGAGGACTATGT
>JAWOFG010000193.1:0-4209 GCA_046482365.1 Pelovirga sp.
TGGGATACATCCCAATGCGGCAGGAATACGAGTGATGGTGGAGGGGATCTTGCCGCTGGTGGTAGAAGAACTGTCGTCTATCTGATATGACAGCTTAAAGGTTTCAGTTGACAGGAGTCAGTATGGCTGTCAATTTCAGGCGCTGATTATTTACCGCTATTTTTTCCATGACGATTGTCCAGGAGAGCTCCCATGCACATTTTTACCGACGGTTTTACCAGCGTGTCCCTGTCAAACGGCAATCTGCGTGTCAAACTGGCGCAGAACGGCCCCGATAACGAGCCGATTGAGGTGGCGACCCTGATCGTGCCGGCATCATCGGCACCGAGTTTTATCAACGGACTGGCCAATGCCCTGCAGCAACTCGAAGAGCAGATCAAGGCCAAGCAGTCCGAGACGGTGGTTGAGGGGACGACCAAGCCGAACTGATTGGTTTTAGTCCACGGAAAACACGAAAAAACATGGAAGAAAAGCTTCATGTTAGAAAAACAGCCGTTCACCAAAAAACCAGGTTGTGCCTCTTCAAGGTTTTGTTCGGTTTTTCAGTGATTTCCGTGTGTTCCGTGGACAACTGGTTTTCCCGGTTTTAAGGCAACCAGCGCAAGCGTGGTTTGCGGGCAGCAGCGGCTTCGTCGAGACGTCGGCGCCGGGCGCGGGTCGGAGCCTGTTTGAGTTTGTCCGGATCCTGCCTGGCTTCGGCGGCAATGGTGAGCATTGCGTCACAGAAATCATCAATCATCTGTTTGCTTTCGGTTTCCGTCGGTTCGACCATCAGGGCCCCGGCTACCACCAGGGGAAAATAGATGGTCGGTGGATGAAAGCCGTAATCGATCAGGCGCTTAGCGACGTCGAGGGTACGGCAGCCACCCCCCAGATTCTCTTCAGAAAATACCACCTCATGCAGTGAGCGTTCTTTATAGGGCAGGGCGTATACGCCTTCGAGACGGGCGCGGATATAGTTGGCGTTCAGTACCGCCAGCTGCGTGGCCTTTTTCAGTCCGTCACCACCCATGGCCAGAATATAGCTGTAGGCGCGCACCAGAATACCGAAATGACCGTAGAATGACTTGACCCGCCCAATCGACTGCGGGCGTTCATAGTCAAAATGGTAGTTGTCCCCTTCCTTAATAATCACCGGTAGCGGCAAAAACGGGATCAGTTTCTCTGCAACACCAACCGGGCCGGCGCCGGGTCCACCGCCACCATGGGGGGTGGAAAATGTTTTGTGCAGGTTGAAATGCATGACATCGATACCCAGATCTCCTGGACGGCTGATCCCCATCAGGGCATTGAGATTGGCCCCGTCACAATAGACCAGTCCCCCCTGCTCATGAACCAGCTCACAAATGGCTCGGATATCCGCCTCGAACAGCCCCAGGGTGTTGGGATTAGTGATCATCAGGGCGGCAACCTCGTCGGACATAACGGCGGCGACAGCGTCACGGCTGAGGATGCCGGCGGATGTTACCGGCACGACCTCGTAACCGCAGAGGGCTGCCGTGGCGGGATTGGTGCCGTGGGCGGTGTCGGGGATGATGACCTTGGTGCGTTTGCTGCCGCAGGCTTGATGCCAGGCGCGGATCATCAGCATCCCGGTCAGTTCCCCCTGGGCGCCGGCTGCCGGTTGCAGGCAGATAGCCGGAAAGCCGGAGACTTCAGCCAACGCTTGTTCGAGCCGGTACATCAGCTCCAACGCCCCCTGATTGAGCGCCTCCGGGGTCTGGGGATGAATCTCGGCGAAGCCGGGCAACCGTGCCGCGACCTCGTTGACCTTGGGATTGTACTTCATGGTACAGCTGCCCAAGGGGTAAAAACCGCTATCGACCCCGTAATTCCAGGTTGAAAGACGCGTGTAATGGCGGATGACATCAACTTCCGACAGTTCGGGAAAGTTAGTAATCTCATCACGTAGCAGTTCAGTGCCGGGCAGTGTCGGCGGCACATCAGTAGCAGGCAGGCTGTAGCCAATGCGTCCCGGCTGGGACTGCTCGAACAACAGGGGCTCGTCAAGAATCAGACCACGGGAATCGGTTGATATCATCGTTTTCCTCCTGCCAGAGCGGTTACCAGTTGTTCCATCTGTTGCCTGCTGTTTTGTTCAGTTGTACAGATCAGCAGACCGGATTCAAGCCCCGGATAATCGCGGCCGATGGCCACGCCGGCAAGAATTTTCTGTTGTTCCAGCCGTTTTTTTAGATCGGCAACCGGCTCCGGACAGGTGACGACAAACTCGTTGAATACCGGCGCGTCAAAAGGCAGGGCAAAACCGTCAAGGTTCACGATCTGTTCACGCAGCCAGTTGCTGCGGGCATAATTAATTTCAGCCAGCTTGCGTAATCCCAGTTTGCCGTGGAGCGCTAGGTAAATGGAGACCATCAGGGCACACATCCCTTGATTGGAGCAGATGTTTGAAGTGGCCTTTTCACGGCGGATATGTTGCTCGCGGGTAGCCAGGGTTAAGACAAAACTGCGCTTGCCGTCAAGGTCAACGGTTTCCCCCACCAGACGTCCGGGGAGCAGGCGCATGTCCTTATCACGTACGGCAAAAAATCCGATTCCCGGACCGCCGTAGGACAAGGGAAGGCCAAAACTCTGCCCCTCACCGACGACTATGTCTGCACCCAGTTCACCGGGAGACTTGAACAATGCCAGCGCCAGGGGTTCGGCAACAGCGGTAATCAGCCGGGCGTCAACGGCATGGACGCTGGTCGCCAGAGCCGAGAGGTTTTCAATGCAGCCAAAATAGTTGGGGTAGCCTACGACCAAGGCAGCGACCCGTTCATCGAGTAATGGTTCGACCTGCTCAAGTGCAGTCATCCCTTGGGTTGTTTCGATGGTGACCAGCTCAATGTTGAGATAGCGGCAGTAGGTGGCGATGGTCTGTCGGTAATGGGGGTGCAAAGCGGCGGATATCAGCACGCGGCTGCGCTTTTTTGCCGACCTGACCGCAAGTAATACCGCTTCGGCACAGGCCGAGGCGCCGTCGTACATGGAGGCGTTGGCCATATCCATCCCGGTCAGCTGACAGATCATGGTCTGGAATTCAAAGATCCCCTGCAGGGTTCCCTGACTGATTTCCGGCTGGTAGGGAGTGTAGGCGGTATAGAATTCACTGCGACTGACCAGATGGTCGACCACCGCCGGAATAAAATGATTGTAGGCGCCAGCCCCGAGAAATGACGTCCAGTCGGAAACCTGGGCATTTTTTGCAGCCAGCAGACGTAATTCCTTGAGGATATCGGTTTCCGCCAGCCCCGCCGGCAGATCGATGGGACGAGTCAGGCGACAGTCAAGCGGGATGCCGGAAAAAAGGGCCTCCGTCGTGGCGACACCAATGGTGGCGAGCATCTGCTTTATGTCATCTTCGGTATGGGGCAGATAGCGCATGACATTCCTTTCAACGTAAAACGGCTTTCAAGTCCACGGAAAAAAACGAAAAGACGCGGTAAAATCGAGGGATTATTGTGAACCTGTATCTCTTTTTCGATGTTACTCGTGTATTCTGCGCTTTTTAAGAACAACTGCTTTTCCCGATTCAACTCCCGCGGGCCCAGTTATGCTCGTCAGATCAGTCTTCTTTGATCAGCTCCTGATAGGCGTCGGCATCGAGCAGATCATCCAGTTCCTGCGGATTGCTCAGACGGATCTTGATCAGCCAGCCGTCTTCGTAGGGCGAGGTATTGAGGGTTTCCGGGGTATCGGGTAATTCCTCATTGATTTCCACAACCTCACCGCTTAAGGGGGAATAAACATCGGATACGGCCTTGACCGACTCGACCACCCCAAAGGGTTTGCCGGCTTCGAGTTCGTCACCAACTTCCGGCAGTTCGACGAAGACGACGTCTCCTAATTGACTCTGGGCGAAATCACTGATGCCGATGGCGGCGATGTCCCCTTCAACGGCAATCCATTCATGCTCTTCGGTGTATTTCAACTCTTCGGGAAAATCCATTGTTTCCTCCTTGGGTGAAATCAGTATCTGACGGGATAGCTGATTGTTGAAATTGTTACGTCTATTCATTTGATGTTGTTGCACAACCTGGATCCTGCGACTGTCGCGCAGGATGACACAGATATTTTTCTATTTCACAAAAGGCAAGGTCACCCATGAAGATCGCGGAGATCCGAACTGGGTGCAATAATGTCATTTGGCTCACTCCACTGTCTTCCATCCCACTGGATATGGTACAGCGCATCACCTAATTGACC
>JAWOFG010000186.1:0-5011 GCA_046482365.1 Pelovirga sp.
TCTCAGGGTTTGAAGCTCTGACCGGAAGCAAAAGCGAGCAGGCATGACTTGTGATCTTTTCAATAAGTTAGTTTAACTATTGATAGATAGATATCTATAGAATCGTCGTTTTTATTCAGAAAGGACATCATAAACGTGAATCGTCACATTATTTCTCCGGATAAATTCGATGCCGTCATTTTCGACATGGACGGAGTCGTCACCCAGACTGCCCATGTCCATGCAGCAGCCTGGAAAAAGATGTTCGACGATTTCCTGGAAAAACGAGCTCAGGACAAAGGAGAGGAGTACCGCCCTTTTAGTCTCGAAAGTGACTACAACCGCTATGTCGATGGTAAACCGCGCTATGACGGGGTGCGTGATTTTTTGCGGTCGCGTGGTATCGAACTGGCCGAAGGCTCTTCTGATGAAAACCCTGATCGGGAAACAATCCGTGGTCTGGGTAAACGCAAAAACAGTTATTTTCAACAGGAACTCAAGGAAAAAGGAGCGCAAACTTACCAAACGACTGTTGATCTGATCGATCAATTGCGCAAGGCCGGTATCAAAACTGCGATTATCTCTGCAAGCAAAAACGCTCGGACCGTCCTCACGGCTGCTGAAGCTACCGAATTGTTCGATGCCCGAGTTGATGGACTGGATGCTGAAGAATTAGGCATTCCCGGCAAACCGGCTGCCGATGTCTTTCTGGTAGCAGCAAAAAAACTCGGCGTAACTCCCCGGCGCTCGGTGGTCGTCGAGGATGCCCAATCGGGAGTACAGGCCGGCAGGGCCGGCAACTTCGGATTGGTGGTCGGTGTCGATCGTGCTGACCAGACAGCAGAACTGGCAAAATATGCAGACATCGTTGTCAAGGATCTCGCTGAAATCAGCGTCACCCTGAGCAGTAAAGAGAAGAAATACACGGACAGTCTGCCTTCAGCACTGGATCGTTTCGACAAAGTGGTCTGTCAACTTAACCATAGACAGCCGGTGATATTTCTTGATTATGACGGCACCCTTACGCCCATCGTCGAGCATCCGGAGGACGCAATCATCTCCGAGGAGATGCGTCAGACCATCACGGATCTGGCGGAATATTCCACCGTTGCCATTATCAGTGGCCGCGATCGTAATGATGTCGAAAAGCTGGCCGGCATTGAAGGAATCTATTATGCCGGCAGCCATGGTTTCGATATCTCCGGTCCGGCCGGAAAGAAAATCACCTTTCAACGAGGCGATGAATTCCTGCCGGCACTCGATCGGGCTGAAAAAGCTCTGCATGAACGACTTGATCAGATTGAAGGGACCCAGGTCGAACGCAAGAAATTTGCCATTGCTGTTCATTTTCGGCGGGTTGCCGAAGAGCACTACAGCCAGGTGGAAACGGTTGTCGACGAGGTCCTGGCCGACAACGAGACATTGAGAAAAACCGGCGGCAAGATGATCTTCGAGTTGCGCCCCGATATCGACTGGGACAAGGGCAAGGCCCTGTCCTGGCTGTTACAACAACTCGATCTGGAGCGAAATGGTTACCTGCCGATGTATATCGGCGACGATCTTACCGACGAAGATGCGCTACGTGAGATCGAAGATCGCGGTATCGGTATTCTGGTGCGCGACGAAGAGCGTGAAACTCATGCCGGCTATACTCTTGAAGACACCTGTGAAGTACGGCTATTTCTGCAAAAGCTGTGTCATTATCTGGAGGAACGGAACGAGTTATGAACAACTGGACCTTAAGCTATGAAAGCTTTGAACCGGAGCAACAAGCTCTGCGCGAAGCGTTATGTACCATCGGCAACGGTTATTTTTGCACCCGTGGTGCGGCACCGGAGGCTAGCGCCGACGAAACGCACTATCCCGGCACCTATTTAGCGGGGGGATATAATCGTCTCAAAACCACTATCGCCGATCGCACCATTGAAAATGAAGACCTGGTTAATTTTCCTAACTGGCTACCTTTGAGTTTTCGCATCGAAGGCGGCGCATGGTTTGATCTCGCCGGGGTGGACATCCTTGAATACCACCAGAAGTTTAATCTTAAGTGCGGGCTGCTGCATCGCCGCGTTCGTTTCAAAGACTCCGAGGAGCGGATCAGCACTTTGACTCAACGCTCTCTGGTGCACATGTCGCAGCGACACCTTGGCGCCCTTGAGACTACTCTGACCGCTGAAAACTGGGGAGGACTGGTAGAATTTCGAACCGCGCTCGACGGACGGGTGAAAAATGACAACGTCGAACGTTACCGCGATCTGGCCGGCGAACATCTTGTGCCGTTGATGACCGAACAGTCAGATCCTGAGACCCTCCTTCTCAAGGTTCGTACCAGCCAGTCACGACTCGAGATGGCCCAGGCCGCCCGCACCCGCGTCTTTATCGACGGCATGCCGCAAAATCCTGAACGTCAATTTTTCGAGCAGGAAGGCTATGTAGCGCAGAGCTTCAAGCTGCAGCTGGCACCATCCGTTACTGTATGTATCGAGAAGGTGGTCGCTATATTCACTCATCGTGACGAAGCAATTTCCGAATGTGGGCGCGAAGCCTGTAAAGAACTCAAACGCAGTCCCGGCTTCGACCATTTACTGAAGACTCACAGTCTGGCCTGGAGCCATATCTGGAAGCATTTCAACCTTGAACTGCAGGGCGATGACAAGATGCACCAGGTACAAATGATTACCCGCCTGCATGTGTTTCACCTGTTGCAGACAGTCTCGCTGCATACCATTGAACTTGACATCGGCGTTCCTGCCCGTGGCTGGCACGGTGAAGCCTATCGCGGCCATATATTCTGGGACGAACTCTTCATTTTTCCCCTGTTGAACCTGCGTTTTCCTGAAATCACCCGATCTCTGCTCAAATATCGCTATCGGCGGCTTTCCGAAGCACGGGCTGCTGCCCGGGACGCTGGATACCGTGGAGCCATGTTCCCCTGGCAGAGCGGCAGCAACGGTCGCGAAGAGAGCCAGAAAGTCCACCTTAACCCCCAATCGGGCAACTGGATTGCAGACAACTCGCGTCTGCAGCGCCATGTCAATGCGGCCATTGCCTGGAACGTCTGGCAATACTATCAGGTCACCGGTGACATGGAATTTCTGTCATTTTATGGGGCCGAGATCATTCTGGAGATCGCCCGCTTCTGGGCCGGCATGACCAGTTGGAACAAGGAGTGCGGACGCTACGAGATCCTCGGGGTGATGGGCCCTGATGAATACCATGACGCTTATCCCGATACGGATCGACCAGGTCTCGATAACAATGCCTACACCAATATCATGGCGGTTTGGACGCTGGTCTGCGCGATGAACGTACTCAAGACCCTTTCCGACGAACGCTGTGAGGAACTCTATGCAGTCCTTGAGCTTGATGACGAGGAAATCAGCCACTGGGAAGACATCAGTCGTAAAATGCGGCTGGTTTTCCACGGTGACGGTATCATCAGCCAGTTTGAAGGATACGAGAAGCTCAAGGAACTGGACTGGGATACCTATCACGCCAAGCACGGGAAGGTCATGCGGCTCGACCGTATCCTCGAGGCTGAGGGCGACAGTCCCAATCGCTACAAATGTTCAAAACAAGCCGATGTTTTGATGTTATTTTACCTGTTTACGTCAGAGGAATTGTCAGAAATTTTTGAACGCCTCGACTATCCTTTTGTCTATGAGACCATACCTGAAAATATCAAATATTATATTGCCCGCACTTCTCACGGCTCGACGCTCAGCCAGATTGTGCATGCCTGGGTGCTTACCCGTTCCGACCGCGAAGGATCCTGGGAGCTGTTCAATCAAGCCTTGTACGCCGATGTAAAAGACATCCAGGGCGGCACAACACCTGAAGGCATTCATCTTGGTGCCATGTCCGGCACCGTCGATCTGTTGCAACGCAACTATACCGGCATAGAGACGCGCGCTGACATATTGCACTTCAACCCCTGCTTACCGCGCGGGCTTGATGCTCTGAAGCTGTGGATACGCTATCGCGGTCAGTCTCTGGAAGTGACAGTGACGCCCAGGCGCTTGACAGTCAAATGTCTGAAGTGCGGAGTCGCACCAGTAAAAATCTGTTGCTGCGAACAGGAGTCAATCGTCGAGGGCGGGCAAACATTGAGCTGGGATCTTGAGCATTGTGCCGGCTGAGAGAGGAGCAAAATCCCATTTCCAGAGAAAGAAGTCATCACATGGTGGATGGAAGACAAAGAGTTATCATTGAAAATCTATCGCCGCAGGTGGAAGCCGGAAAATTTCCGGCCAAACGAACCCTTGGTGAACTGCTGATTGTCAGTGCGGACATTTTTGTCGACGGTCATGATGTTCTGAGTGCTGTCGTACAACATCGCTTGGATAAGAGCAGTGAGTACCAGGAGACCTGCATGATCCATCAGGCCAACGACCGTTGGACAGCATCCATCAAAATTAGTGAACCGCGTGATATCTTTTTTACTGTTGCAGCCTGGGTCAATCATTTTGCAACCTGGGTGGTACAGGTAAAGAAAAAATTCGCTGCTAAGCAGGATATTGCTGTTGAACTCGTAGATGGCGCAAACCTGATCAGATCCGCGGCCGAGCGCGCCACCACCCGAGGCCAGTCCGAGGATGCCGACTTCCTTGACCAATTCGCGACAAACCTGACCGCAGCTGCGGTCAACAAAGCCATTGCCCTGATCGACGATCCCCTGCTGGCTGACTTGATGAACAAGCATGCAGCCCGTGAACTGAGATCCGTTTTTCCCGAAGAATTCCGTGTCAGCGTCGAGCCTCGACTGGCGGCTTTCAGCGCCTGGTATGAACTTTTCCCGCGCTCAACCGGCGCTGCCGGGCGACATGGCACTTTTCAGGATGTCATCCGGCAACTTCCTCGCATCAGCAGCATGGGATTCGACATCCTCTACCTGCCACCGATACATCCGATCGGCGAGACCTTCAGAAAAGGGCGCAATAACACCCCTAACGCTCAACCCGATGATGTCGGCAGCCCCTGGGCCATAGGTTCCGCCGGCGGTGGACATACCTCGATCCACCCGGAGCTGGGA
>JAWOFG010000194.1:0-10521 GCA_046482365.1 Pelovirga sp.
CGGAGTTGTTTGGAACGGCGCTAAGGATAGGTGGCGTTGCCGGAGATCAACAGGCGGCGGCGATTGGTCAGGGCTGCATCACGGCAGGAATGATCAAGAGCACCTATGGAACCGGCTGCTTCATGCTGTTGAATACCGGCAAGGAGGCCTGCCGCTCACAACATCGTCTGCTGACTACCATCGCCTATCGCATCAATGGTGAAACCAGTTATGCCCTGGAAGGGTCAATCTTTGTCGCCGGAGCGGCGATTCAGTGGTTACGCGATGGCCTTAAACTGATCCGCAAAACCAAAGATATTGAAGAACTGGTTGCTGCTTTGCCGTCCAATCGTGGGGTCTATATGGTGCCGGCTTTTACCGGATTGGGGGCCCCCCATTGGGATCCTCATGCGCGGGGCGCAATTTTTGGTCTGACTCGCGATACCGGGATCGCTGAAATCGCCCGGGCAACCCTGGAATCGGTCGGATATCAGACGGTCGATCTGATGACGGCGATGAAAAAAGATGTTGCTACCGGTTCCTGGACTTTGCGGGTTGACGGCGGGATGGCAGCCAATGACTGGTTTCTGCAGTTTCTTGCCGATCTGCTTGATATGCCGGTGGAGCGCCCGCATAACACCGAAACAACCGCTTTGGGTGCTGCCTGGTTGGCGGCCGTCCAGTTCGGACTGTTGCCCTCTTTGGCCGCCGCCGCAAAGCATTGGCAATGTGCCAGTTCCTTTGCTGCACAGATCGATTCATCGGCGCGTGCAGAGTTGTTGCGTGGATGGCAGAGTGCGGTGTCACGGGTAGCTAGTGAGAGGACTTAGGTAGTGGGGAGTGGGGGTCAGGGTTTGCGGGCGGCGAGGACAATCTTGCGGGAGAAGGCGTGTCTGGCCGGGCCATCAAGGTGAACAGGGACAGGAACAAGGCCGCAGTCCTGTAACAGTTCGGTGATCTGCCGGCGGGTGAAGATCTGTTTGTGTCCATATCGAACGGTCGAGTAGAACTGACTGAAAAACAAGGGCAGTGTGCCGCGACTCAAACGATTGACGACCTGACTGAGCCGGTAACTCAATACTTCGCGATCGGGGGTATCAAGACAGATCAGTCCGCCGGGTTTGAGCAAGGTTGCCGCTGCAGCCAGGGTTGAGCGCGGGTCATCGACGTGTTCGATCACATCCCAGAGGGTAATCAGGTTGAAGCTCCGGGCGTAGCTGGACTGCCAGTAGCCATCATCTGCCAGCCGGGGGTCCAGTTCCAGTCCGTAAGCTTCGCGGGCATAGGCACGGCGCAAGGCGCTCGGTTCGATGCCCAGCACCATTGCTCCTTGCTGCTGCATCAGCAGCATAAACCGGCCGAGCCCGGCACCGATGTCAAGGGTCATGGCCTTGTTAATTGAGCAATGTTGTTGCACCAATCGCAGGCGCAAAGGATGGAGATGCTCCCCCTCGCTAATGCGGGATTCAATATAGCGACGTCCGGCGGTACTTAACCCGGCATCTTCTGTATCGACGTTGCCGTCAAGCTGGTTAAGGAAATGAAAATCGCAGTGGGGGCAACGGTAGATTGCCCCATTGCCCAGGCGATAGGTCGGGGTGCTGCTATCCTGGCCACACAGTTTGCAACGGCTGAAGGGATCTTGGTGAGTTGACATAGGTATGATTGATCATAAAATTTGTATTTGTGTCAATTGGTAAAGTCGAATCAGGGGAGTAGATGTGATTCTTGGTGTAACTGGCAATATCGCCTCGGGTAAAAGTTCGGTCTGTCGTGAACTGGCGCGCCGCGGGGCAATCGTAGTGGACGCCGACCAACTGGCGCGTGAGGTGGTGGAGCCAGGCAGTCCGGTACTGGAGCGGCTGGTAAATAGCTTCGGTAAAGATATTCTCAAAAGCGACGGTAGCCTGGATCGAAAACACCTTGGTGACCTGGTCTTTTCCAATCCTTCAGCGCGCGAACGCTTAAACGCCATTATCCATCCGGCGATTGCCGCATTATCAAGGCAGCGCCTGCAGAAGCTGCGTGATACTGTCCCGTTGGTTATTTATGAAGCGCCTTTGCTCTATGAGGTAGGGGCCGAAGCGCGGGTCGATAAGGTGCTGCTGGTGACCATCGCCCCTGAGGTGCAACTAGCCCGCTTGATGGAACGGGATGGACTCGATGAAAAAAGTGCGCGGCAACGGATCGCTGCCCAGATGCCCCAGGAACAGAAGATGGCTCGCGCTGATTACCTGGTCGACAACTCCGCCAGTCGTGAAGAGACAATTGCTCAGATTGAACGGCTCTGGCCATTGTTAGTGGGGAAACTGGTGAATTCCTGATTCATGAAATCAAGGCAGCGCTGCAGAACATCGTCGAGTTCAGGGTTTTCTGCGGTTGTCAGAACATGGGGGACATTATTACCGTAGGTATGAAGTATTTTATGCGGGCTGCCGAGGCGCTCATAGAGCTTGAGGGCGGAACCGGGAGCAATGGTCGAATCGCCGGTGGAGGTCAGCACCAGCGTCGGGGCCTTGACCTGCGGCAGCATGCGCGGCATGTCTCGCAGCAGACGATTGATCTGGACAATGGCCTTTAACGGGCGCCGGCTGTAGTAAAAGTCACTTTCGGTCTTGCCGACAACGCTCTTCTGGTAAGGAACAAAAAAGCTTAAAAAGCCGACAAAAGGGGCAAGATGATGGCGCAATCGCAGAAAAGGGGAGAATAGCAGCAGCTTGTGCAATGGCCGTTGTGAGGCCAGGGTCAGAGCAACGAGGGCGCCGGTGCTCAAGCCGCCACCACTGACCGTAAAGCCGTCAGCGGTAAGAGCATCATAGGCAGAGCGAGCTGCTGCGACCCATTCCGTTGCCTTGCGCCGCTTCAGGTCGTCATAATGAGTGCCATGGCCGGGGAGTCGCACCCCGGCAACAGTGTAACGCTCTTGGCAGAGGGCTTCGGCCACCGGAAAAATTGACCTGGGGGTAGCAGCAAATCCGTGGATTAATATGACCGCCTGGCCATTGGGCTGCTCCGGAGTCAGCAGAAACGGAAAATTGTCACGGTGGCTTACGCCTTCGCTACGGGCCCGTTGCCTTTCTTCTTCAATCCAGCTCATGAGGTTTTTTCTCATAAAAAAAGGCCCCTGTGGTGAAGGGGCCTTTGGTTTATTGTTGTCGGGATCAATCAGCCCGGGAAGCCGAGGCGGGTCGACAGCTCTCTGGCAGATTCAAGTACCAGCGGGGTCAGTTCGCTCTGAATACGCTCGTTGGAAACCCTCATGGTTGGCCCGGAGACGCTGATGGCACCAACAATACGCCGGGTATAGTCACGTATCGGCGCGGCGAGACAGCGAACACTTTGATCAAGTTCCTCATCGTCGAAGGCATAGCCCTGTTCACGAATCTGTTGGAGTTCTTTGCGCATGGCTTCGGGGTTGCTGATAGTGGTCGACGTGTGTTGAACATAATCAATCTGCGGCAACAGCTCGTCAAGTTCCTCGTCGGTCATAAAGGCCAGGTGAACTTTGCCGGCGGCGGTACAATAGGCCGGCAGGCGTGAACCAACCCGCGATACCACGCGAACGGTCAGATTGGTCTCGACCACATCAAGGTAGACAACGTGATGGTCTTTGTAGATGACAACATAGGAGGTTTCGTTGCTTTGCTCTACCATTTGCTCAAGGATCGGTTTGGCCTGGCGCAACAATCCCATCTGACGGATGAAGGTCTGTCCCAGCTCAAGGGCCTTCAGGCCGAGACGATAATTTTCCGTTGCTTTGTTCTGCTCAATGTAGCCCCGCGACTCAAGGGTGGCGAGCAGGCGAAAGACGTTGTTCTTGTGGAGTTTAAGGCGCTTGCTCAGCTCTGTTACGCCAAGCTCGTCAACGTCCTCATGAAACTGCTCAAGTAGATCCAGCGCATGGGAGACGGCCTGGATGATATATTCTGACTTGTCCTTTTTGACCATGGTATCAACACCCCTGTTTTTTCTGTTATCACTACATAAAATGGCTCGAAGATTCTAGACCCGTGATAAGAAACTGTCAATGACTATCGGATTGTTTGTAAAAATACCATCACTGTGAGTGAAAGTATAGAATGGTGTTTTACTTTTGTCTATAAGGAAGATGGTTGCAGGTGAAAACTTATGGCGTTTTCATCAGTTCTGCCAGCACGCTGGTCGCGTAGCTTCCCTTTGGAAGGGCAAATTCGATGGTCAGGCTGTCAACTGTTGCGCTGACGATTTTTGGCAGCTCCAGCGGCACCCGTAACGGTCGGCGTTCTCCCGGCATGGCCAGGCCGGGCGCCGGTTTCCAGCTGTCAAGGGTCAGGCTTGAATGTTTCAGCAGCGCTGTCTCAGCGGCTCCCGGATCACCTTGTGCGAGCATGACTTTGTGACCGAATAAGGGTGCGGTCGGACTGATCTCAAAACTATCGGCGCGCGCTTGCTCCTGTTCTGCCGCCTCGACCAGAAAACAGGCACCGTTAAGATGCTTGTAGGCGATATCCCCGTCTTTGAGCTCTCCCAGCCCCGCGATTCGTGTCTCCAGCAGTTGATCAAAATAACGCGACTGCAGCGCTGAGAGAAAGAAGCGCAGTCGTTGTTTTGGTAGCCCGTAAACGGCCTGTTCATGGTTTTTCCCTTGCAGCAGGTCGCGGATCAGCCGTTGTTCGAGGCGCATGGCACCGGGCAGCGCGTTGAGGGCATGTTCTAATTTCTGCCGGCGGTAGGCCAGTGCCGCCTTTTTCCAGCCGGGATGGTTGATTTTTTGCGGATCACCGATCAGTTCACGGCAAAGCTGCTGATAGTCACCAGTCAGCAGCAGATGACCCAGTAGCGCTGAATTGCCCAGTATGCCGTAGCGTTGTTCACCAAAGCGATTGGGTACTCCGCAACGATGAAGCTTCGCCAGAATGGCCTCAGCCTGCGGAGCGACTCCAGGACTCAGTTGACGCAAACAGATGGAAAAACGGTTGCCGGCCAGATGACCGAGACGCAGTTTGTTGGTGTGGCGCTGGGTGTCGAGGATACGGGCGTTGTTCAGCTGGAGATGGTCCAGTTGTGACTGTTTTGCTGCCGGAATGCTGAGCCACTGGCGGGTCAGCGCCCGGCTGTCCTTCAAACCGGCATAGCCGATATCATTTTCCTTGAGTTGTAGCCCCCGTGCTAAACGACTGATCAGCTCAGAGGTGCTGATCCCGCTTTTTTCGATCCACAGGTACAGATGCTCGCCGCTGCCGCAGCATGGGTACAGGGGTATTTCTTCGACCTCGAAATCTGTCGGGGTTTCTTTGTAACTGCCACCAATACCGGGCAGGTCAGCGGTGATCAATGTCATGTGTCCTCCTGTGGCCAGGGGATGCGAAACCCTTTGCTGATCGCTGGTGGCGCGATGATCAGTCCCGGTTTTTTGCGATAACGACAGAGGTAAATCGGCTGCTGCAGATCGAGGAAACGACGCATGTATTTGGAAACCGGGTAATCTCCCAGATCGTTGGTGTAGGGAGTTCCGTTCAGGTTTTCCAGCCGCGGATCATGATTGAGCAGATCTGCTACCTCTTCGCCATAATCGGTAAAATCGGTAGAAAAATTCAGGATGCCGTTGTCCTCCAGAGAGTAGAGGGCAAGGTTGATGAATTCGCGATTCACCAGGCGGCGCTTACGGTGGCGTTTCTTCGGCCAGGGATCCGGGCAGTTAACATACAGAGCGCGCAGACTGTCACGGCCGAGATACTGGTGCATCAAATAGCGGGCTTCCATGCGCATGACGCGGATATTGTCGAGCCCGGATTCTTCAACCCGGGAGCAGGTCGACCGGCACCCCTGATTAAAAATGTCGATGGCAAGGAAATTGTGTTCCGGTCGCTGGGCGGCGATCTGGATGATAAAATCGCCTATGCCGCAGCCGATTTCCAGCTCCAGTGGGCGTTGGTGGGGAAAGAGGGAAGAACATCTGCCCAGTTTTTTCAAGCTGGTTTCGGGGACAAATACGGGGGAGTTGATCAGGATCATTCGTTGAGACATGGGATCGATTCTTTGTTAGTTCAGTTGATAGAGATAGCTGCTGAGCTTGTTGATCTCTTCAGTGGACAGGGTGGTGTAGGACGGCATCAGTCGATCTTCATTGGAGCGTGAATGGCTTGCCAGCCGTTCGGCTATTTCGGCGGTGGTCAGGCGCGTGCCGATAGCGGTCAAGTCCGGCGCCAGACTACCGCCAAAGTCCTGAATTCGATGACAACCGCGGCAACCCAGGGATTCAACCAGTTGGTTTGCTGAACCATCAGTGGGTGGTGGAATCTCCGCCAGCGAGAAAGATACTACTGCAAGGAGACCACAGATAACCGAAACAGCTGAAACAGCAATTGAAGTGTTTTTCATTGATTTCTCGTCACACGTTGAGTCAATGCAACTCTAGCCGCTGTTTCGGCTCAATGCAACGGGATTTCGCACTGGTAGTGTCGAAATGGGGGAGAAAGGAAATATAAACAACGTTAATAACTTCTTTGACAATAAACTATCCTTATGCGGCCAACAGTCCTCACTCCTTTGTTCGTTTGTTGTTCTTATCTTCATACATACGTAAATCAGCAAGGACCATGGCCTCCTTGAGTTGACTGCTGTTGTGGGCCGTTGCCGCGCCGAGGGAAAGTTTCAACGGCAGTTTTGTATCAGCACATTGAATTGTTTCGCGGCACTGACGCACCCGTTGGAGTATCTCATTAGTGTTTGTGGTTTGCGGCAGCAAAACAGCAAATTCGTCGCCCCCTATCCGGGCGACAACATCTTCCGGACGAACGGCATGACGCAGTATTTTTGCCGCAAGTTTGATAAGCTGATCTCCGGCTGTGTGTCCGAATCTGTCATTGGTTTTCTTGAGTTCATCCACATCCGCGATAATGATGTTGATGGGGTAAAGACGACTGTTCATGAGACGTTCCAACTCGGCTTCAAAAAATGTGCGGTTGAAAAGACCGGTCAGGGTATCGCGGGTACTCAGATAGTGGAGTTTTTCTTCATGCTTTCGTTGCTCTGTGATATCGATCAGGGTAAAGAGACACTCCTCCATCGATGCAGTCATCACGGCTTCGATCCGTACAATGAGCGATTGTTTTTTTCCATTCAGGAGTGCCACTTCGCCCTCTGCCGTGTCTTGTCCGGCAAAAATTTTATCGAGAAAGATGGCGAAAGCAGCCCTGTCTTCAGCGGTAACAAACTCCCCAAAATGTTGTCCGATCAAGTGGGAACGCTCATGCCCGAGAAGAGTGACGCCTCTGTGATTGACTGCCTGAATGGTTCCGTTGCGGGCAAGGGTAAAGTAGCCGATTGGAGCGAAATTGTAGAGATCGGTGTACCTGGCAAGGGATATTTCCAGCTCATCTCTGATCCGCCGCAGTTCGGTATTCTGCATTTCCAGCTCGATCTGTTGAACCAGCAGTTGCTGAAGAATAGACTCTGTTTTAGCATCCGTTCGGGCAGCTTTCCTTTCAGGTTGTTGTAAAAACAGAAAGTCCTCTGCTCGATGGCGCAACATATCAGCTTTAGCTGGTGGGCTTTTTCCCGGTGTCATCACGCTCCCCTGAGTGATAAGGATCATTAAAACATCACCATCAGGCGGAAGAAATACCGCCTGGTGGTGACCCGCTTCTGAATATTCAGGAGGCTATTTTACAATGAGGTCGTTCTGCACTCTTTTCACCCCGGCAACACTACGTGCTACCTCCCCAGCCCTGCTGATGTCTTCCCTTGAATCAACAAAGCCGCTTAACTGCACTACCCCCTGGCGGGTCTCAACGCTGATTTGCATCATCTTCAAGTCCGGGTCATCAAAAATAGCGGCCTTGACCTTGGTGGTAATGACCGTATCATCAATATAATCACCAGGGCTTGATTGTTTTTGGGTGGATGCGCAGCCGACAAAAGTGAACGTTACGATTAATAAAACCAGAAACTTGATTATCCGTTGTACATTTATCATGATAAGTATTCCTTCCTTGTTGATTCGCATGGAACATACCGAAAAGCAGTCTAAACCCTGCCCCTGCCCTGAATGACATTGAGCACCACCACGATAATGGCTATAACCAGCAGGATGTGGATAAAACCTCCCATGGTGTAGCTACTTACTAAACCGAGAAGCCAGAGAATGATCATGATGACGGCTATTGTCCATAACATAAGATTTTCCTTTCCGGCTTTTTATTGCCATTTTATGTGTGATTGAATTGTTCGCACGACAGTTTTTGCGCGATAGTTAAGTGATAATTGCGCAGACCTATTACAGGTTTATGACAGCAAGGGGTATGCCACCGAAAACCTGAGTACTAACATACTGATTATTAATGTAAAAATAATAAGACGGAGGAAGTGCCGAGGGAAATCTACCAACTGTTTCTATCAAATATGACATCAACCGTCAGATGTGACGGTTGATGCTGATGTACACAGCTTCAGCGCAGAGCAACCGACAGGACACTGAGACTCGTGTCGGTCATCACATGTCCTGATGCGCGCCAAGTTCGTCGGAATATTTTGTAATCAACTCCGGGACGGCCCTGATATTACAGAACATGGGAGTGCCAGGACCATCAAAACGTTGCAATAACAACTATCCACCATGCAATGAGCAGCAGTTCAATAAAGGCATCAAGCAGATAGATGGGGGCGATGATGCGCTTTGTTACATAGATGACGTCAATGCCGGTAAGTACGACCGCACTGCCTGTCGCCAGCACGATTGTTGAAGGAACTATTTCCCCTCGATATCCCGCGAATAACAGTGCCGCCCCGATGACCGAGATCAGCACACCGACCGTTTTCACCAGCCACAGATCATTCTTGGGACCGGTAATTTTTTGAAAGGTCCCGATGCTAAAGATCGGCCAGATCCCGGTAAGGAAATAATATCCTCCCTGGGCGAAGGCGGCAGTAATACCGATTTCCATCCATGCCTCACTTATTAAGGCTGTTTCCTGGTCTATGCCAATGTACGAACAGATTTCTCCCGATCCCATTGGCGGGTCTTTGCCGCAGCGATAAAAGTATCTTCCTTGTCGGCATCCACGACCCCTGCATCCGGCTCAATATTCGCAGCTTTCAGTAGCTCATAACCGCTTTTGTCAACGACGATCGCCTTGAGATGACCGACGGCATACCCGCCAATTGTCCGCCAGCCGCCAGCATCGCGCCATCAGCAAGTTCGGCGCCGTCCACCTTGGGAGCAAGGACCTTCACGGTGGCACCCGCCTTGGTTGCCGCCGGTTTAATCTTTTCGATGAGGGGCCTTATCCATAGGCGCTCATGCAGGTGATTGAAGAGAAAACTTAAGTAATTCGACATGTTCTGTTCTCCCGGCACATAATTGATATGATGGTTAAATCGTCGAGTATTTTTTCAACGGGTTTCATCAGGCGCTGCTGAGGTTAAGAGATTCTCGCCAGGGGTCCATGATCTGCGCGCCTGCTCTTTGATCTCACCGGCTTCGCTTTGCAGGCCGGCTTCCGCCTTGGTCGCGACTGCTTCGGGCTCGGCGGGCGGCTTCGCCCGAGCTGGCTCGACTGACTGCGGAGTCCCTTCGCTTTCCAGCATGCGTACCGGGACCCCGTGCGGAAAGATGAGCTCGCGCGCCTCGTCCGGCATTGAGATTCCCGCATCCTGGAAGGCCCGTTTGGTGAGCCGAATGACGGACGATTTCACCTTTAACCAGCTGTGGTGACTGCCATCGAGCCAGAAATAAATTCGCAGATTGACTGTCGATGTCCCGAGGTTATCCACCAGCACCAGGGGTTCGGGCTCAGCCAGAATGGTCGGATGTTCAGCGAGGACCTGCAGGGCGACTTCCTGGGCAAAAGAGATGGAATCGTCGTAGCCGATACCGACCATGAAATCATCGCGGAGATTGGGATTGCTGGTGAAGTTGCGCAGCGTGCTTTTGAAGACGGTCGCATTGGGGACTTGCACCTGATTGCCGTCGAGGGTCATCAGAACCGTTGTGCGCGAGGTCAAACGCTGAACATAACCGGTGACATTTGCCACCTCGACCAGATCGCCCTCACGAAAAGGTTGCTGCAAACTTAAAAAGAGACTGGCGAGAAAATTCTCGGTGATGTCGCGGAAGGCGATGCCCAGCGCCAAACCGATCAGGCCGGTGCCGCCTACCACGGTAAACGCGAGTTGCGTGAGCCCGGCGATACGGAGAACCAGGTAGAGGCCGACAAGCATAACAAATATTCCACCGGCATGGGCCATGACTTCGCGTAACAGCGGGCTGAGGGATCGATCCTGAAACCGGCGCCGCAGTAAGTACACGGTTACCCTGGCGAAGACCCATGAAATGACGATGACGCTCAGCGCCACCACGATCAGAGGCAGCAACCGAATGAAACCGCGGACTAAATCATTCAGTACCTGAAAGGTTGGATCGAAATTCCAGACCGTGGTGGGAGCCACCTCGATTCGATTGACGACTGCAACCACGCCCTCCGTATTTTTCGCTAAATCTCCGGCCCATTGCCTGGACTCATCGTTTTCCGTGGTTCCTTTTAAAAAAACGATCCCTTCCTG
>JAWOFG010000038.1:0-10364 GCA_046482365.1 Pelovirga sp.
AAGCACTGCTGCGCTGGCAGCATCCGAAACTGGGGATGGTTTCTCCGGGGCAGTTTATTCCCTTGGCTGAAGAGACCGGCCTGATTGTTCCTATCGGCACCTGGGTACTGGAAGAAGCTTGTCGGCAGAGCCTTGCCTGGCAGGCGGGCGGATGGCCACCGATCCAGATTGCCGTCAACCTCTCGGCTCGCCAGTTCCGCCAGGGGGATCTGGCCGCCACCGTCAATGCCATTCTGAGCGAATCAGGCCTAAATCCAAGCTTGCTTGAACTGGAATTAACCGAAAGCATGATCATGGATGATCCGCAAGGAGCCGAACAAGCCTTGGTAGCGCTGAAAAACCTGGGAGTTTCTTTAAGCCTGGACGACTTTGGTACCGGCTATTCGAGCCTGAACTATTTAAGTCGCTTCCCGGTAGATCATTTGAAAATTGATCAGAGTTTTATTCGCGATATCGGCACATCAGCTGCCCGAACCGCGGTTGTTTCCAGCATTATTGATATTGCTCATAACCTTCAATTGACAGCGATTGCCGAAGGGGTCGAAACGTCAGAGCAACTGGCGTTTCTGATCACCAACGGGTGTGATGCCATGCAGGGGTATCTGTTCAGTAAACCCTTACCGGCAGATGAGTTGGCCCGACTGTTACAGCAGGGCAGCTGTTTGCAGGACAAGGTGGATGGAAACTCAGCAGAAAAATAATGTATTTCCCTGATGAGCGCCACAAGCTCCTGTGGTGGCTCCACGTCAGAACGTAACTTGTGAGGGCGCTCATCAGGAGATCCTTTATCTCTTAACTGTTTGTTGGCAAATCCTGTTTTTTTTCGAGTCTGCGGTAGAGGGTTGCACGACTGACATCCAGGGTCTGGGCGGCCTGTCTTTTGTTTCCGTTAAGCTGCGTTACCACATATTCTGTATAGCGATTTGCCATTTCCTCCAGAGTCGGCAAGGGCGCGGACAAACCGACAAACAAACCCCCTCCGACGGGTGACGGCGTCGCTGTACGTCGGGCCTGACGAATGCGCTCGGGCAGGCAGCGCACCCCGATGTCACGGTCGGTGGAAAAAGCAAACGCCCGCTCCAGCGCGCTACGCAACTCACGGACATTGCCGGGAAAGGGATAGATGCGCAATTGCTCCAGGGCTTCGGTGGATAAGCCCCTGACTTTGCGACCCTGTTGGACATTGAACAGATCGATAAAACGTGCCGCCAGCAAATCCAGATCATCCCCACGTTCGCGCAGTGGTGGAACCACAATCTGAAAGGTTTCCAAGCGGTAGTAGAGGTCCTCGCGAAACGTGCCGTGTTTGACCGCCTGCTCCAGATCATGGTTGGTCGCGGCAATAATTCGGACATCGATCTGAACCTCACGGTTACTGCCGACCTGGCGCACCCTACCATCCTGCAGGATCCGGAGAAGCTTAGCCTGGAGATCAAGGGGCATGTCGCCGATTTCATCAAGAAATAGAGTCCCTTGTTCTGCTTCGGCAAAGAGTCCCTTGCGCGCTTGACCGGCCCCGGTAAAGGCTCCGGCAGTGTGTCCAAAAAATTCACTTTCCTGCAATTCCCCAGGAATAGCCGCGCAGTTGACGGCCACAAAAGGCTGGTCTTTGCGGGTGCTTTCGCGGTGGATAGCCCGTGCCACCAGATCCTTTCCTGTGCCACTTTCACCGCTGATCAGAACCGGCCCCTGGGCTTTGCCGATCTGCCTGATCAGGGTAAACAGCTGATTCATGACCTCGCTGCGACCAATCATCCCGTGAAACGCATCCAGCTCCAGCAGTTCGCGATAGCGCCGGACATCCCGCCGCAATCGCCGGGTTTCGAGATGTCTTTGTACGGATAACAGCAAATGATCCAGGTCAAGGGGTTTGGTCAAAAAATCTGCGGCACCGCGCTTGAGGGCCTCAACTGCCTGGGGGACGGTGCCGAAGGCCGTCATCATGATGAATTCAGGTGCTACCGTCCTGTCCTGCGCCTGTTCCAGCAGCCACAACCCATCGGCTCCCGGTAGTCGCAGATCACTGATCACCATGTCCGGTTGCCACTTACGCAGCAACTCCAGGCCACTATGGGCGTTGTCGCGACTTTTTACCTCAAACCCCGCATCCTTCAATTCTTCTTCCAGCAGCTTGCGCAAGGCCGCATCGTCTTCAACCAACAGGATCTTTTCTTTAGCAGATGGCATCGTTTCAACTCTTTATTGTTAAGGTTCGTTCGGTAGGGTCACGGTAAACAGGGCTCCTCCCAAGGTTGAACGGTCAATCCTTATGGCGCCGCCGTGGTCTTTTATCGCTGCCTGAGCAACAGCAAGCCCCAGACCGGTCCCCTCACCGACGGCTTTGGTGGTAAAAAAAGGTTCAAACAGACGATCGCGGATCGGCTCGGGAATCCCTGATCCATCATCAGCAACATAGAACCCTTTTTCTTGTTCGTTCTGGAACCAACCGTACTCGACCACGCCGTTTTCTGCAGCGGCCTGCAGGGCGTTGGTCAATAAATTTACCAGGGCCTGTTCAATACGAATCCGGTCAGCCGCCATGAGCGGTGGGGCAGAGTGGCTGGTTAATTTCAGCTGAACCGGCTTTTCCTGTACCAATGGTTTTAGCTGATCAACTGCGGAGGAGATAAGAGCGTCAAAGGAGATGGTTTTTTTTCGCAGCGGATTGCGTCGACCAAAATCCAGCAGCATTCGGACAATCTCCTCAGTACGCCCCACGGCAGTGCGCATATCCTGGAGCTCCTGCTGTACCTCTTGCGGCAGACCTTCACGACGCAACAACCGCTGCGCCTTGCCGGACACAACACTTAACGGGGTTCCCAGTTCGTGGGCGACGCCCGCCGCCAGTTGTCCGATGGCCGCCATTTTCTGCGACTGCAGTAACTCTTCTTTGAGCCGTTGCTGCTCGTCAATCTCTTTTTCCAGCGCTCTTTCCGACTGCTCCAGGGTGTCGAGCATGGAATTCATGCCGGCAGATAGCTGACAGAATTCCTTTGATCCGGTGATATGAGTGCGGTGATGACGCTCCCCTCCTGCAATGCGCACGACACTTTTGGTCAACTGGCGCAGATTCCGTCCGACAATCCGGTGCAGACCGAACAAAATGACTCCCAGGAGCAGGCCCGACAGCAGCACCAGAAAAATCAGCGTGTCCAGACGGATGCTGCGAATATATTCCGTAAAATCTCCCTCTTCGCGGGTCAGCTGCAACAAACCGATATTGCGCTCAGCTGAATCCGTCAGTGGTACAAAATAGGAATACACCCTGGTCGCATCGGCCTGCTGATATTCACCGCGATGATCACCCTCAGCGGCCATCTCCATCAGGCGGCTGCTGCCGATAGCTGGTTCGCGAGCGCCACTGGAGGCTGTTCTTCGGCCGTCACTGTCATACACGTAAGCGCCATAAACCCGCTTGAGCCGGAACAGGGAATCCAGGGCCTGCTGGACGCTCCCTTCGCGATTCTGTTCCAGAGAGTATTCCAATGGGCCACGAATGGCTCGCGCAATTAACTCCAGATCTTCCTGCATCCGCCGCTCGATTTCCGACTCAAGCCGCTGCAGGCTGTAATATCCGGCACCAAACAAAATCAATGTCAGGGGCAACACCAGAAAAATCAACAACGATGCCCGTAAGCTCAAGCCATTAAGAAAGGGTTTCTCCATTTATTGCTCCTCAATCTTTGAACATGTATCACATTTGAACATATCATCAAGCGTATCATGGGTGCAAAAAATTCCTGAAAATATTGTCTGAAAAATTATTTATTCAATCATGTCGAGCCCTTGCATTATTTAGCATTGAACGCGGTCTGAGTTGGCATAACACTTGAAACAATGGTGGGCGTTAGCACGTTCATACAACTGTCGACGATACACAGCCGGCTACCATCATAGGGATGACAGTCGGCAGGTCGACCTAACATGTCTTTAGCGGAGGAAAATGCATGAGTACCACTACCAAGAATCCAGTCTCTTTTTTCATCAGTGCCCTGTTCGCTCTGCTTGTTCTGGCCCTGGCGGTTCCCGCTGTGGCACAGCAGGACTACGATCCGAATGCTGCTGCGCAGAGCCAAACTGAAGAACCGAAGCTGGACGATGAAACACTGGAAAACTTTGTTGACGCGGCAAAACAACTCGGGGAAATCCGCAACGAGTTTGCTGTGCAGTTGCAAGGTGTTCAGGATGAAAACAAGGCCCGTGAAATTCAGGAAAAGATGAACCAGAAAATGTTGTCCGCTGTTGATGAGGCAGGGATTGATGTACCGACTTACAACTACATTGCCAACCAGATGAATACGGATCAGCAGCTCAGAAGCAAGGTAGAGGCTATGCTTCAGTAATACCTTATCCGGACAGATAAGGAAGGTTAAAAGCAGGACTAAACCATAGACGTTTAACTGTAATATCACTAAAGCCCCATCCCGTATTTTGCGCGATGGGGCTTTTTCTTCTAGTCTTTGCGGTTTTTCTGCGCCATTGCGAAGCCGGGGCGCAGATGAGATCCTTCGTTTTCCTATCAACACTTATCGATTGAACGTGCACCTCAAATCCCCTTACCCCTCCACATTCAAATTGGTGATAAGGCGACCTCCGCTACTTCACACCTTTTTACCGATTCGATCCTGCGACAACACTTGCCATCAGGAACACAGAGGGCTAAAACATGATTGAACAAAATGTGTCGTTGGTTGAGCAACTGAGGTTTGATATAGTACATCCATACGCTGCAAGTTTGTCACCGCTACTCGGACCAACTTGGGCGGAACTTAGGAGCCATACCAGCATGCCAAAAATCCTCCAAAAACTGATTGGCTTGACCCTGTTGTTCGCCACCGTCGGTGTTGCTTGCTGGCAGGCTCTACTGGTTTTATGACATGACAAAGCGCACAGATCAGACCTGGCGTTCGAGAGTTGATTTATTCCTTCGTGAGGGGGCAGATCTGGTGTCCCGTGGTTTGCCCAACGCAGCAGTCGATCTGAAAAAGCGGGTGCGACAGTCAGAACAGCTGGTGAAAGATTATCGTCAGCGTCGACGCAAAGCTGCTGCTTTGGTACCGCGCAAGGCTCGACTTCTGTGGTTGTTACCCCTGCCGTTGATTCCGGCCACGATGATTGCTTTGGGCAGTGGGCGATTGGCGGCTTTTCTGGCCAATGCCGGGGCTTACAGTCTGTTTGTCGTTGGTGCCATACTCGTGCGCCGCGGTTTTTTACAGGAAGTCAGTCAACAGCAGCAACGCTTCCAGACATCTTACCCTTGGCCATTCAAGGCTATGGGCGGGCTGACCGTCAGTCTGGCGACGACCCTCACTGCCTGGACTGGAGCCGGACATGATCTGCCCGTCGCCTTGGCTTTTGGTGCCGGTGCCTTTGTCGGTTTTATCCTGCTTTACGGTCTCGATCCGCGCCGAGAAGTGGTGGTAGCCACGGGCCGAAACGCAACCTCCCGGCGGGTCAGCACTGCTCTGGAGCAGGCGGAGCAGAAAATTCTGATCATCGAACAGGCCTGTGGCCACCTTGATCAGCCTGAGCTGAAACAACGACTAACCAACATTATCTCCCTGGCACGAGATATATTGACGCAGATTGCCCGCAACCCCCACGATCTACAGCGGGCGCGCAAGTTTCTTAATACCTATCTGGATGGCGCCCAACGCGTCGTCAGTGGCTATGCCGAGGCCCACGCCAATGACCGGGCCCAACCGTTGGAAGCAAACTTCCGCCGGGTTCTGGTGACCATCGAAGAGGTCTTCGAGCTACAACATCAGCGTTTGCTGGAAAACGACCTGCGTGATCTTGATGTGCAAATGGAGGTGCTGGAGACCCAGCTCAAGCGCGAAGGTCTAAATTGATCCCAGGCCCCTGGAGGAGTTGAAACGATGCCGAACGAGACGGAACGCAAAATAATTGAAACCGATGTGCTGCAGGGCAAACCACCGCTGAACTACCAGCAGGCTGATGCCGCGGAACGTGCAGCGATCGATGCGCTGCTGGAAGAAATCGACCTCAATGACAGCCACTCGCTCCTCTATTTCGGAGCCTCGGCCCAGCAGCAGCTAGCCAGTATTTCCGATGACATGCTTGAAGGAGTGCGCAACAAGGACACGGGAGCGGCCGGAGAAGCTCTCAACCAGATGGTCGGTACCCTGCGCAAATTCGACCTGGGGGCTCTTGACCCCAAGCGCAAGCCCGGTGTTCTTGATCGTCTGCTCGGCAAAGCCAGGCCGGTCGCCAAGTTTGTCCAGCGCTACGAGGAAGTCCGTGACCAGATCGATGCCATCGGTGATGATCTCGAACGGCATAAAACCGAACTGCTCACCGATGTTGTCTCCCTCGACCGTCTTTATGCAGCGAATCTGGACTATTTTCATGAACTGGAACGCTATATCGTCGCCGGCGAGGAGAAACTGCGCCGGCTCGATGAGGAGATCATTCCAGTCAAGGAGCGTGAGGTGAGCACCAGCGAGGCGATGATCGATGCCCAGCAGTTGCGTGATCTGCGCGCTAACCGTGATGTTCTGGAGCGCCGGGTCCATGATCTCAAGCTGACCCGTCAGGTGACCATGCAGAGTCTGCCCAGCATTCGCCTGGTCCAGGAAAATAACAAGGGGTTGATCAACAAGATCATCTCGACCACCGCCAATACCTTGCCGTTGTGGCGTCAGCAACTGGCCCAGGCGCTGACTATCCATCGCTCGCGCGAAGCGGCCGGCAGCATTCGTTCTGCCAGTGACCTCACCAACGAGTTGCTCAAGGCGAATGCCGAGAACCTCAAGCAGGGCAACGCCGAGGCCCGCCATGAAATCGAACGCGGGGTGTTTGACATTGAAGCGATCAAGCAGGCCAATACCACACTGATCGATACTATTGAAGAGAGCCTGCGCATTGCCGATGAAGGACGCAGGAAACGCGGGGAGGCACAAGCTCAACTCGAAACGCTCGAAGCAGAGTTGCGCCGATCCCTTACCAGTGCCAGGCAGGCTGCCCCGGCAAAAACGGAATCATCAAAGTAGATCCTCTAATTCTCCTGATAACTACCATTGTAATTTCTTTCCCACGGACTTTCACAGCGATTTTTTTGGCAATTTTTCTAATGACATGTCTTTAAATTGCGTTACAATTTGGCGTAGTTCCTCACGCAAAGGATTCGCGCTTCTACTAAGGGAAAACATTGTGTTTTGTCGTTTTTTTTCAGGATAAAAAAAATCAACAAACGTAATGCGGCACTAACTCACTGCTTATTTTTTAAACTCAACCGAAACGGAATCCATGCCTACAGATATTGTTTTACTGATCGCCTATGTATCGATGGCGCTGTTTTTCTCCTTCCTCTGTTCCGTCGCCGAGGCTGTGCTGCTCAGCATTACTCCCTCTTACGTCGAAGAACAGCGAGTGAAAAATCCGGGCTTTGCTGATCTTCTGAAACAGCTGAAACAGGATAAGGTGGATCAATCCCTGGCGGCCATTCTGACCCTGAACACCATCGCTCATACCGTTGGCGCCATCCTCGCCGGAGCGAAAGCAGCTGTTGTTTTCGGCAACGCCTGGTTCGGACTATTTTCCGCGCTGATGACCCTGGCCATCCTGTTTTTTTCCGAAATTGTGCCCAAAACCGTCGGTGCGCTATACTGGGCCAAATTGACGAGACCTACCGCCTTTTTTATTAAAGGATTGATTACTGCTCTTTATCCCATCGTCTGGCTGTCGGAAAAGTTCACCAAGTACATTACCCAGGGCAAAGAGGTTCATATTTTCAGCCGTACAGAATTTATCGCCATGGCAAAAATCGGCAGTCAAACCGGCCACCTTTCGGACAAGGAAGCACAATTCATCACCAATCTTTTTCGTTTTTCCCAAACCCAGGTTCGTGAAGTGATGGTTCCACGCACTCGCATCATCGCCCTGGACATTGACGAGGCTCCGGGGGAAGTTCTGTCCCGCATGCGTGAGGCCCGTCATTCGCGTTTTCCGGTTTATCAGGGTGATATTGACAATATCCAGGGGTTTGTCCTGGCGAAGGAGGTTCTCGATCTGGCAGTAACCTCGCCTGACTTTTCCGTCAGCACTGTTTTGCGCAAGCCCTATTTTGTTCCTGAAGCCAAACGGGTTCAAATCCTGATGCGGGAAATGCAGCAGGACCATATTCAGATCGCAATGGTCGTCGATGAATACGGCATGTTAAGTGGGTTGGTCACCTCGGAAGACCTCCTGGAAGAGCTGGTTGGAGAAATTGAGGATGAACATGATTTAGGCAGACCCAAACGCATTCAGCGTCTGAAAAAGGGAGCCTATATTGTCGATGCCTTGCTATCCCTTAACGATCTGGAAGATTTGCTTGAAACCCGACTGAACGACAGGACGGCCCATTACGAAACGCTTTCCGGTTTGATAATGTACAGACTTGGCGAGTTGCCGGAAGAGGGTCAAACTCTTATAATCAAAAACCATCGATTCACCTGCGTAAAAGTCGATGGCAATGCGATCCACAAGGTAAAAATCGAACCTGTCTCCCATCCCTGAGATCAGTCAACCAGACTCCATAGGAGCTGCCGATGTTTCCAATTTCACCACGTCAGGATAAGGACAACGAGAAGGGCTGTTGGAAGTCACTATGTTGAAAGAACTTGAACTGGGACCCCGTCAACGTACGACTGTTGCTACCGCAATCACACTGCTGGCCGTACTGGTTCTTTTGACGGTATTCATTGCCAGCTTATGGGGTCTGACACGCTTTGTCGGTACTTTTCAGAATGTCTTGCTACCGCCCATCGTCGCAGGTATCCTGGCCATGCTGTTACGCCCCTATTATGACTTGCTGGTCAAGGCCTGTCGTGGATATCAACCCGGCGGTCTGGCACTTTTTTTTCTTTTCGCGCTTATTCCGCTGGCTCTACTCGTCTGGCATGGCAGTATCTTTGCCACCAATCAATTGATCCGGTTTTTTGAGGACCTCCCGTCTTTATTGAATTCCCTGCTGGAATATGCCAGGTCTGTGTGGCCGCAAGTTGCGCCAGTGATGGAAAAGTATGGGTTGATGTCTGAGGTTGATAAGTTTCTGCAGGACCCCGTTGACATTGTTGCCAACGTGCTCAAGACTTCGTGGGAGCGCATGTTGCAGCCCATCGCCCAGATGTTTCAATCCGCCGCCGGATTGTTCGCCTGGGCAGTCGTTCCTCTTTATTTGGCCTTCTTTCTTATGGCCAAGCCCTTTCACTCCGAGCAGATAAGCGAATTTTTACCCTTTCTCAAGAAGGAAACCAGGGATGATGTTGTTTATCTGTTCGATCAATTCATTGATATCCTGCTAACGTTCTTCCGGGGTCAGATTATCATTGCCCTGACCCAGGGTGTGCTTTTTGCCGCTGGCTTTGCGCTGATCGGGCTTCCCTACGGCATCATCATCGGCATAACGCTGGGGCTGCTCAACATCATTCCCTATCTTGGCAGTATCGTGGGCCTCAGTGTTGCGCTGCCGCTGGCTTATTTCAGCGATGATGGCGGTGTCTTGCGACTGGTGATGACACTAACAGTATTTACAGCTGTGCAGATCATCGAAGGTTATTTTCTCACCCCAAAAATTATGGGCAATCGCACGGGCCTGCACCCGGGCCTCATTGTCTTCGCTATCTTCTTCTGGGGAGCCGCACTCGGCGGCATTCTTGGTATGATACTGGCGATTCCTTTAACTGCTTTTGCTGTTGTGTTCTGGAGGTTGTTGAAAAAGAAGTATATTATGGAAGTTCTGTAAAGAGCATCCTGTAAAGACACAAAAAAGTATCATCCTTTCGAACTTGCAACTGACTGATTTTACTTAGACACCTTTTTCTCGATTTTGAGAAAGTGTCATACTACCTTTTGGGCATGGATATTCCCATCAAAAAATCATGACAAAAAAGTATCATACTTAATCAATACGACTGGCTATTTTCTTGTCTTGGGCTCTCTAAATAACAAAAAAACTACTCGACTGAGTCAAATTATCAGCATGTAACCGTTCTAATATTGTAAATTTCGAAATTCAATAATCTTCGATCTTTGATTTTCGCTCAAGTGTCAACGGCCCGGAACCCTTTTTAAACTCCCCCTAGATTGTCGATTTAAATACTTATAACCGAAGCCCGCCACCCGCTCTCGAACAAAAGCACACGACCATAATTGGCCAGACAAACCCATCTACCCTTTATCTGTTGAAACCAGATCACATATTATGGCCTGAATCTTCAGCTGCGTGTGCCTGATAAGTTCTAGGTGATTTAAGACCTTGTTGCAGGATAAAATGCAAGACAGCCCAACCTTGTAATTTCTGGTTGAGCTGTTGTTTGTCTTGGAATTTGTGAGTTTTGAGACTGAGTTATCGTTGTTTG
>JAWOFG010000040.1:0-6543 GCA_046482365.1 Pelovirga sp.
CTGACGCGATCCGGTAAGGTTTTTATAGAGGCGGGACATGGCCTTTTCATTATCCGCCTGACAACAAATGCCGTTGAGCACGTGCATAAAATCGTAACCTGTCGTTCCCTGAACAGGCCAGTCAGGGAGAGGTTCTTTCCAATCGAGAATCTTTTCTACCACCATATAGGTGGCCTGAGCATCCTTCCTGAGACGCATCAGATAGGCCAAGGGGTCATAAAGACCGTCGATATGATCGATTCTGAGTCCGGTGATCTGCCCTTTCCGCAGCAATCGCAGGGGTAAGGCATGGGTCGAGCGGAAGACCTCTTTGTCCTCAACTTTCACCGAGATCAAATCGTTGATACTGAAGAACCGGCGATAATTAATCTCTTCAGTGGCAACTTTCCAGAAAGAAAGCCGAAACCACTGGTCGGCCAGGAGAGCTTCCAGAGCGTTGAAACTCTCCGGTTCTCCACGATGTCCGTTAAAAACACCTATCGTCGTGTCGATGGCTCGCTGTATCTCTGAATTGTTGTCATAAAGCGCCCAGAGTGCGTGTTTGATGAATTTGATCTGGTCATAACGCTCGCCGTTATCAAGGTCACGGGGCAGCGTCTTAAGGACATAAAGAACGCCTAACAGCTGCATATAGTCAGGATGATCTTCTCCCAACTCATGAAGAAGAGAAGGAATAGTCTCGGCAAGGATGGTCAGATAGCTTTCGATTTTAAGCGGAAAGGACTGATCATAGTAATGAACAGCAAAGCCGTTTTCTGTATAATCCAGCCTGAGTTCCCCTGACTCCAGAGCCTGTCCGTAGAAACTACCGAGGAAAGGGGTCAAAATCTTGCCACGAATTCCTTCATCATAATGGTCCCAGTCGATATCAAAATAGTCATTAAAAGCGGAGGCAGGACCATTCTCCAGAATATCGGCAAGGTAGGGGTTTTGTGCATCGAAGGCCATGTGATTGGGGACCATGTCCTGCAGCCACCCGAGTTGCAAAGTTCTGACCTTATTCGTCAGTTCGTAAAAATCCTTGGTAGATCCCAGTTCAGTATTGAGGTCTGTGGGATTGACGATGTCATAACCATGTTCACTTCCCTGCCGGGCATGAAAGATCGGTGATGCATAGACGTCGGAAATGCCAAGATCTGCGAGATAGGAGATGATCTCCGACGCTTTTCGGAAGCCGAAGTCCGGATTAAACTGAATACGATAGGTCGCCGTCGGGATACGCATCACAGTTACTCCTCCGGCAACAGATCACGATGGTAGAGAGCTGCACTCAAAGGCACCATGGTGACTTCCTGCGCTCGGTCAACTCGCTCCGGTAGAGAGCTGCCTGGTCCGGCCCAATGGGGTTCTGCAGAGTCGAGCAACTTATCCCAGACTTGCGACTGGTCAGGAAAGAGAAAACAGAACTCCTGCTGACTGAAGTTCAAAAGAATGAGCACCTGCGAGCCCTGGTGCCAACGCCGCAACACGATCAACTGATCACCAACCGGCAAGGACACCTCCAGTTGTTGCTTGTCAAGCTGCGCCAGGGCCGGCAAGTCCTGACGCAGCCGGATCAGCTCCCGGTAGAAGGCCAACATGACACCATGCTTATCCTGGTAGCGTGTTTGCCAGGTCAGCTTCGCGCGCAGAAAAGTGTCTTCAGCATTTGGATCAAGCGGTTCGCCGGTCCAGTTCAAATCCTGGAGGTCTTTTTTGCGCCCTTCACTGACTGCCGCTTGCAGTTCGGCATCAGCGAAGTCTACGAAAAAGGGAAAGTATGCCTCTTCAGCATATTCTTCCCCCATGAACAGCAAGGGGATGTAAGGTGAAAACAGAACCGCTGCTGCTGCCAGCTTGGCTGCATCAAAGCCTGCCAGAGAGGTAAGCCGTTCTCCAAGCATACGATTACCCACCTGATCATGATTTTGACTGAAAACAACCAGCTGCTTAGCAGGACGATCGGCCGAAGAGCTGCCATGATGACGCTGACGATAGCTTGAATAGCGCCAGGCATATACGAGCCCCTCCCGATAGGCTTTAGCCAGGTCTTCGCCGGCACCGAAATCTGCATAATAGCCCTGCTGTTCTCCGGTGAGCAGAGTGTGCAGGGCATGATGGAAATCATCGTTCCACTGAGCATCCAAACCATAACCCTGTTCTTTAATGGAACGGATGACGCGAACATCATTGAGATCACTCTCAGCAATCAGGTGAAAGGGTCGACCTTGTTCATCAGCAAAGTGCCCGACTCTTTCTGCCAACTCCTGCAGAAACGGCCTGGCGGAAAAATCATAGATTCCATGGATAGCATCCAGACGCAGTGCATCCACGTGAAAGTGACGCAACCAGTACAAAGCATTTTCGATAAAAAAGTTGCGTACTTCATCCGCGCCCGATCCGTCAAAATTAACGGCATCCCCCCATGGGGTGCGATATTGTTTGGTAAAGTAGGAACCGAAGTCGCGCAGGTAATTGCCTTCAGGTCCAAGATGATTGTAAACAACGTCCAGAATCACAGACAGACCCTGGTGGTGACAGGCGTTAACCAGTTCCTTTAAGCCCTGTACGCCTCCATAGCTGTTCTGCACTGCAAAAGGATTCACGCCATCGTAACCCCAGTTGCGTTTACCGGGAAATTGGGCGACAGGCATCAATTCGATAGCGGTAATGCCCATATCCTTAAGCTCGGCAATTCTGGGAATCACTGATGCAAAGGTCCCCTCTGGAGTAAATGTGCCGACATGCATTTCGTAGATGATCAATTTTTCCAGTATTTGTCCGCGCCAGTCTTGATCAGTCCATTTAAAAGCACTCTGGTCGATTACCCGGGAAGGGCCATGGACGCCTTGTGGTTGGTAATAAGAGGCTGGATCAGGTCGTTCGACGTCTTTGTCAAGTTGATAGAAATAGTCTGTCCCCGGTGGAACTTCTTCCGCCAGCAGATACCAGTATCCCCGTTCAAGTTTTGTCATGGGCAGGTTGTGCTCTGCAGGACCTTTTATTTGTACCGCCATGTCATTTACCTGCGGAGCCCAGACAACAAATTCGCATTGCTCCTTCCCGAGATAGTTAGCGCCAATTTCCATACCTGCTCCTTTGTCCATTTTTCAACAGAGTCATGGACATCAACAAAAATATAGGTTTATCCACTTGATTTATTTAAAGCGTAGATCGGATTTTTGAAAAAACAAGGGATTATTGTTTACCTTCCGTTAAAAAGGAAATTTACCCAACTGGAAAAAACGCACGAATCTGTTACGTTTAAACAAGAGCAAAGCAAGGGGCTTAATTTCAACCATCAGGAGGTTAAGCATGTACGAAAGACTGAACAAGAGTGCCGAAGACGCCCTCGCGTATCGGATCAGCCAGCCACTGGCGCAGCAAGAGATACAACAAATAACCGATGAGCTTGAGGGCATGATTGCCACGGCTGGAAAAATCAAGGTGCTGATCGACCTGCAGGCTTTCCCTTTTGCCGATTTGGGGGGACTGTGGGAAGATTTAAAGTTTGATGTTAAACATTTCAAGGATATAGAACGTCTGGCTCTGGTTGGCGGAAGTGAAATGCAGCAATGGAGCGTACGCTTTTTTTCCACGCTCACCCTGACGACAAGTCGCTGTTTTGATGAAGGCCAGGTGGATGAGGCCTGGAAATGGCTGACCGAATCATGAGAATAACCGGTTTATCTGTCGAGTGTTTACATCAAAAGCCATCAACGACTTGATAGTACTCACGAGGAGAACCTGAAAATGGGGACACATTACATCGTCGACAAATGCATTCTCTGCGGCACTTGCGAGCCGGTCTGCCCGGTACTTGCTATCAGCGAAGGGGAACAACAATTCGTCATCGATAAGGGTATATGCACAGATTGTGGTGCCTGCGACGATGTCTGTCCGGTTGATGCGATTAAATGGGAGAAAACAAACAGTTAAAAGGCCCTCAGACATGGGCCACTAGCAGAAAACCACTTAAGGCCCGGCCCGGTATCCCATCAGGAGGACACCAGACCGGGCCTATCAGCACCTACCAGAAGCCCTCGGTTAAATTTCAACTATCATCTTTGCCTTCCAAAATATCAACATCTCGACCGAAATTGCGAAATTCATCGAGGTTGCTGAATTCGCCCCAGGCCAGATACTGGTTTGGAGCATTGACGAAATGATAAACATTCTCAAGAATGTTGAAGTGCTTGTGTTCCTCCTCGGCGATACGCTGCAAGACTTGACGTACAGATTCATCTTTTTCTTTTGCCGCCGCCGCCTCATACAGGCGGAAGCTTTCTGCTTCAATCTGCATCGCATAACGGTAGCCTTCAAGATCATCGGCGACCTTATCCGGAGTTTGACCGGTCTCGCGCATTTGCTGAAAAACATTTTTGGTGTCTTCAAGCTCCGTCGATGTTTTCATCTCCAGAGGACCCGAGCGGTCTTTCAACTTCTTGATCGTGTCATAGTGTTTCTGTTCGTCTTCAGCCAGGCGTGAAAAGATCGTCCGCAAGCCAGGAACATCTGATTCCTCAGCCTGCTTGGCATAAAATGATTTGCCATCAAGTTCCATCTCCATCGCATAGTCATAAATATTGGTCTCTTTTTTTTGGTTGTTCATGATTTCCTCCATTTTCCTCTTTGCTCTGATAATGATTCTCGCGAAATAGCCATAACGCCATAAGCAAAAACCGACTATTCAAATACCTTTAGCAAGCTTTCTGTGTCCGGTCAGGTATTAAGCTCAGCAGAACAGATCTGCTCATACAGCCGCTCGACATCCTCTTTTAAACACAATTTCGTTCCTGGAGTCAGCAAGGCTGCAGCACCTGCTGCATTGCCGTAACAAAAGGCTTTCTGCAGTGACAGCTTGCGCACCAGACCAAGCACCATACCGGCAACAAAACTGTCACCGGCACCGACTGAACTTTTTGTTTCCAGCGCAGGAGCTTTGATCCTTAGGATTTCATCGTCAGTGACCAGCATCGCACCCTCTTTCCCAAGGGTCAGGGCGATGACTTCACACTGTCCCTTTTCAATCAGCTTCCGACAAAATTGTTCCTCGTCATCGGCATTTTCAATAGGTTGACTGGATAAATTCTTCAGCTCGCGCCGGTTTGGCTTGATCAGGTAAACTCCTTCATCAAGTGCGGCCTTAAGAGCTGGTCCAGAGGTATCAAGCACTAACCGTACTCCTGCTGCCCGTGCCCACCGGGCAACCCTGGCATAAAAATCTTCCGGAACTCCGGGCGGCAGACTGCCACTGGCAACCAGGTACTGCGGCACGGGTTTGAGGGCGTCAAGCAGCTCGAAAAAAGACTGCCATTCTCCGCTTGTCAGTTCCGGTCCCGGCAACACAAAGCGATACTCATGATCGGAGTCCTCCTCGTAAACGGTAAAGTTTTCTCTGTTGATGCCACCAATTTCCTGCACCCGGCACGACACATTCTCTGTCTCAAGCAGTTTCTGCAGAAACATTCCCGAAGGTCCCCCCGCCGGAAAAATGGCAAGGGCCTGCCCACCCAGAGAACTGATCGCACGCGAAACATTGATGCCGCCGCCGCCGGGATCGCGGTGCGCTATTTGGCCACGCAGTTTATGTGCCGGCTGCAGTTTGCGTACATTGATAGATAAATCAATAGACGGATTCATCGTCAGGCTGACAACCTGATTAGTATTATCAGTCATAAACTCCCCCGCTATGGTGCAAGGTCATAGCTGTATAGTTACCGGTTTTATCCCCTTGAGCTTCACGTCTTGACTATAACGCTATCATTCAATGAGGAAGATGCAAGGAGGCTTTTTCTACTTTTAGGGGCTGAAGGTTGCCAGTTGGAAAGTCGCTGTTATAGTGAAAAATAACATCTAAAATTGATATGAACGAGCTCACCAGATACCTCACGCTTTCACAATAGCGTGACTGAGGTTTATTTAGAGGAGTTAGTTGTATGACGTCATCAGATTTCGATTTTATCAATCCTCTGCTGGTACCGGCCAAAACCAGAATTATCCTGCTGGTCATTGATGGTTTGGGCGGTCTGCCTGTAACTGCCGGTGGACAGACTGAACTTGAAGCCGCCAATTCTCCAAACCTCGACTTGCTCGCAGCCGAAGGCGTATGTGGTTTGCACCAAGCGGTTGGAACAGCGATTACTCCCGGGAGCGGTCCCTCTCATCTGGCCTTGTTCGGTTATGGCCCGCGCCAGTACCAGGTGGGTCGGGGCGTATTATCCGCATTGGGTAGCGGTTTCAATCTCCAAGATGGCGACGTAGCGGCGCGGGGGAATTTTTGTACAGTGGATGATTCCGGTGTAATTACCGATCGCCGAGCGGGACGGATAGACACCAGCACGAATCAAAAACTGTGCGCCATCCTCCGCGAGATCGAGCTGCCCGGCGTGGATCTGTTTATCGAACCGGTCAAGGAATATCGTTTTCTGTTGGTTCTGCGAGGGTCAGAGCTTTGTGCAAAGATAACTGATAGCGATCCACAACAGACCGGTCATAAACCACATGAACCTGGTCCCTTGATCCCGGAGGCTGAACATACCGCTCAACTGGTACAACAATTCC
>JAWOFG010000080.1:0-29842 GCA_046482365.1 Pelovirga sp.
CGGCCTCCAACCTGTTCTGGGTGCGCGATGGCTGGGTGTTTACCCCGGATGGTTCAACCGGCCTGTTAGAGGGGGTGACGCGCTCGACGATTATGCGCCTGTGTGAAGAAAAACTGGGGTTGCGCCTGATCAGTGGTGAATTCCGTCTGCAGGATTTGCACTATTCTGACGAGGTCTTTATTACCTCCACCTCTCTGGAGGTGTTGCCGGTGGTACGAGTGGATGACTTTATTATCGGTAAGGGAGTGGTTGGGCCGGTGGCGCGAAATCTGCGTCAGGAGTTGCAGCGGGATATGGGGATGGGGGTACTTTGCTGAAAAGCTTTCGGGTCCACGGAAAACACGGAAAAGCACGGAAATTCAGGCTGAAGAAAAATAATCTACAGATCCCCGACAAATGCTTTGGGGGATGACAAACATTTTATTCGCTGAAGCTGTTCAATCTTTCAGCTTCTTCAGCTAAATCCATTTTTTGAACTGTTTCAGTTTTTTTTGTGTCGTTCCATGCTTTCCGTGGACAACTTCTTTCAATCCTTCAATTTCCAGCTTGTTCCTTCCCTGCTGTCGAGTAACTCAATGCCGCGCTCTTCCAGCTCAGAGCGAATCTGGTCGCCCCGCTCGAAATCCTTGTTCTGCCGGGCAACAAGGCGTTCGTTGATCAGGGTCTCTATCTCTTCCTTACTGATATCCAGCCCTGCCAGTCCCGCCATGCGCACCCGCTCAAGCCATTCTGCCGGTTGTGAACCGAGAATGCCAAGGACGCTGCCAAGTTCAATGATGGTGGTATGAAGATCCTTGACCTGGGCGGTCAGATCCGGTTTTTTGGCGAACTTTTTGGTGGCGATCAGGCGGTTAATGGTCCGCACCCCTTCAAACAGGTGGGCAATCGCCAGGGCGCTGTTGAAGTCGTCATTCATCGCCTCGACAAACTGCTGCTTGAGTTCAGCGCCCAAGGTACTGGAAGGGGTCGCTGGGTCAGCAGGGATGGTGGCGGTGGCCTGCTCGGCACTCTGCAAAGCCTCGTAGAAACGGCTCAAACCGGTGCGTGCCTCTTTGAGGTTGTGGTCGGAAAAGTCGATAGGTGAGCGGTAATGGGCGGTGAGGATGAAAAAGCGTACCACTTCCGCATCGTAGACTTTGAGTATGTCACGGATGGTGAAAAAATTGCCCAGAGACTTGCTCATTTTCTCCTGATTGACATTGACAAAGCCGTTGTGAATCCAGTATTTGACGAACGGTTTACCGCTGGCCCCCTCGCTTTGGGCGATTTCGTTTTCGTGGTGGGGAAAGATCAGGTCACGACCACCTCCGTGGATATCAAAACTGTCGCCGAGCAGGGACGAACTCATTGCCGAACACTCAATGTGCCAGCCCGGGCGCCCCGGCCCCCAGGGGGAATCCCAGCTTGGTTCGCCCGGCTTGGCGGATTTCCACAGGGCGAAGTCCATCGGGTTGCGCTTCAGCTCCCCCGGTGCAATGCGCGCGCCGGCCAGCATCTCATCCTTGTTGCGCTTGGAGAGCTTGAGGTAGTCGGGAAAGCCGTCCACCTGAAAATAGACATCGCCTCCTGCCTCGTAAGCCAGCCCTTTGTCGATCAATTGTTGGCTGATGTTGATAATCTCATCAATATAGGCGGTAGCACGGGGCTCATGGGTCGGTTTGACTAACCCTAACGCCTCCATGTCCTCATCGAATGCGCGGATAAATTCTTCGGCCAGTTCCTGGCTCGGAATTCCCCGCTCGTTGGCGCGGTTGATGATCTTGTCGTCCACGTCGGTGTAGTTGCGTACGTAGGTGGTGTCGAAGCCGATGTACTGCAGGTAACGAAAGATCACATCGAAAACAATATTGGCGCGGGCATGACCGATGTGGCAGTAGTCATAGACGGTAACGCCGCAGACATACATCTTGACCTTGCCCGGTTCCAAAGGCTCAAAATCTTCTTTTTTTCCGCTCAAGGTGTTGTAAACACGTAAAACCATAGTTATCTCCAAGAAATGAAGATCACCACAGAGCCACTGAGATTAAATGATAATGCGTTGAAATCTGTGTAATTGCAGGTCAGCACTTGTCAATTTTTTAGTCTCTGTGTCTCTGTGTCTCTGTGGTGAAAAGATTTACCCTCTGATTTTTTCCCAGGTATCACGCAAGGTCACAGTCCGGTTTAATACCGGTTTTCCTGGAAGCGAATCCTTGCTGTCGATGGTAAAGTAGCCGACCCGTTCAAACTGAAAGGTCGCTCCTATTGCTTCATTCAGCAGGTCCGGCTCTGCTAAACCCTCTGTTATCTGGAATGATTCCGGATTGAGGGCAGCGAGAAAGTTGTCTGCTTTATCGGGATTCTCGAGTTGAAAAAGGCGATCATATTGGCGGATTTCTACTGGCTTGGCATGGCGGGCGGACACCCAGTGGATAATCCCTTTGACCTTGCGCCCATCTGCCGGGTTTTTGCCCAGGGTGTCAAGGTCGGCACTGCAGCGAAGTTCGATCACTTTCCCCTGCTTATCGCGGATCACTTCATCACAGCGGATGATGAAGGCATTGCGCAGGCGCACCTCCCGCCCCGGCCCCAGACGGAAGAACTTCTTTGGCGGATCTTCCATGAAGTCAGCGCGTTCGATGTAGATCTCCCTGCAGAAGGGCAATAGCCGCGTTCCAGCTTGCGGGTTCTGCGGATGATTGGCGGCCACCAGTTCTTCTATCTTATCTGCCGGGTAGTTGCTGATGACGACCTTAAGAGGATCCAGAACGACCTGACGGCGGGGGGCGGTTTCGTTCAGTTGCTCACGCACGCATTCTTCCAGCACCGAAACATCAATCCAGCTGGCTGAGCGTCCGACACCGATGCGTTCGCAGAAGGTGCGGATCGCTGCCGGCGGATAGCCGCGCCGGCGCATCCCCACCAGGGTCGGCATGCGCGGATCATCCCAGCCGTTGACGTGGTTTTCCTTGACCAGTTGTAACAGCTTGCGCTTGCTCATCACCGTGTAGCTTAAGTTGAGGCGGGCAAATTCGATCTGCTGCGGTGCAAAGATGTTGAGCTCGCGGATAAACCAGTCATAAAGCGGACGGTGATCTTCAAATTCAAGGGTACAAATGGAGTGAGTGACCCCTTCGATGGAATCTCCCTGACCGTGGGCGTAGTCGTACATCGGGTAGATGCACCAGTTGTCGCCACTGCGATGATGGTGGGCATGAAGAATCCGGTACATGGCCGGGTCGCGCAGATTGATATTGGGGGAGGCCATATCAATTTTTGCCCGCAAGACATGGCTGCCATCGGGGAATTCTCCCTCTTTCATCCGCTCAAACAGGTCAAGATTCTCTTCAACAGATCGGTCCCGGTAGGGGCTGGCAATGCCGGGCTCGGTCAGGGTGCCGCGATTAACGCGCATTCCCTCGGCGCTCTGGCTGTCGACATAGGCCTTTCCCTGTTTAATCAGTTCGATTGCCCACAGGTAGAGCTGATCAAAGGTGTCGGAAGCGTAATAAAGGTGCTCACCCCAGTCAAAGCCAAGCCAATGGACGTCATCTTTAATTGCCTCGACATATTCGCTCTCTTCCTTGCTCGGATTGGTGTCGTCGAAGCGCAGATGGCAACGCCCGCCGAATTCCTGCGCCAGGCCAAAGTTCAGGCAGATACTTTTGGCGTGACCGATATGCAGATAGCCATTGGGCTCAGGGGGAAAGCGGGTGACGATGGTTTTGCGGCGACCACTGGCAAGGTCGTCGCTGATGATCGTGCGGATAAAATTGGAGCCAGATGCTATCTCCGGGGTTGTCATGGATTACCTCTATATCAGGTTAACAGCGCGGCACGGCGCGCACGGTCAGCTTTCGCTGGACGGGTGATCAGGGCGGCAGCATAAGCAGCAATCCCTTCGCCACGCCCACAAAAACCGAGCTGTTCTGTGGTGGTGGCTTTAACATTGATCTGTGACAGCGTCACCCGGCAGTCTGCGGCAATGTTCGTCATCATGGTTGGGATATGGGGCGCCAGTTTTGGCCGCTGACAGACGATGGTAGCGTCGATATTGCCCAGCAGATAGCCGGCCTTAGCGATCAATTCCATTGTCCGGCGCAGCAGTACGCGGCTGTCACATCCCCTGTAGGTTGGGTCAGAATCGGGGAAATGGCGACCGATATCCCCCAGGCCGGCAGCACCTAAAAGGGCATCACAGATAGCATGAAGGAGCACATCAGCATCTGAATGACCCAGCAACCCCAACTCGTAATCAATAGTAACCCCACCAAGGACCAGGGTCCGTCCCGGCACCAGCTGATGAACGTCGTAGCCCTGACCAATCCGCATCATGCCGATTTCTCCTTATAGCTGTCAAGCAGAGCCGTAGCGATCAGCAGATCTGTCGGCGTAGTGATTTTAATGTTACGATCCTCCCCTGCCAGGACCTGAACGGTATAGCCGGCTGCGGCCACCAGAGCGGCGTCATCGGTAGCGGGACCATCGCTGGAATCGTTTTGCTGAAAAGCCTTATGGAGGATAGAAAAACAAAAACCCTGTGGGGTTTGAGCCTGCCACAGCTGGCTTCGCGGTGGAGAGCTGACAATCTGTCCCTGAATAACCTGCTTGATGGTATCTTTTGCCGGAATGGCAACAATGCATGCTCCGTTGGCACTGATGTTCTCCAGCAGTGCAGGGAGAAGGTTAGGATTGAATAGGGGGCGGGCACCGTCATGGATCAGGATGGGGCGCTCTGGCTGGTCATAACCATCTTCAGCCAGAGCCTTCAGACCATTACGAACCGAGTCCTGACGTTCCTTGCCACCGGCAACCAGACGCCGAACACGACTGAATTGATATCGATCGAGAATCTCTTGCCGGCAATAGGCGACATCGGTTGCAGGCACGAGGGGATAAATAGCCTCTACCAGGGGGTGTTGATCAAACAGTGCGATGGTGTGCGCCAGTAATGGCTTGCCCTGTAACTGCAAATACTGTTTGCTGGTCGCGGTTCCCATCCGGCGCCCCGAACCAGCGGCTGGAATCAGTACGATGGCCTTTAAATCTGAAGATGGCAGCGCAGGCAACACAGGCTCCTTAATGTAAAAAAAGACCAGGTACTATATATAGCACCTGGTCTTGGCTGTTTGGAATGGAAATTCGTGGAAACTAAAAATCAGTGGAAAATGTTTTCCAGCCGTTGCATAATTTGATCTTCCTTAGCTCCCTGGGCAAGGGCAACTTCGGTCACCAGCAGTTTACGTGCCTGCTCAAGGACCTTTTTTTCGCCGTAGGAAAGCTCTTTGGAGGTCTTGATCTGGTAAAGGTCGCGCAACACCTCGGCAACTTCCAGCAGATTGCCGGTTTTCAACTTATCGTTATATTCTCGCTGACGGCGGCTCCAGGAGGCAATTTTGCCACTTTCGGTGCGCTCGGCCAGGGCATCAAAAATTCCGGTAATGCGCTGTTGATCAATCAGCTGGCGCATGCCGACACTGGTGGCATTGCCGACCGGAACCATTATCCGCATATCACTGTCGACCAGGCGCAGGATATAGTACTTCAGGGTTTGGCCGGAATATTCCCGGACTTCGATATCTTCAATCACTCCGACCCCTTGGGTCGGGTATACTGCCATATCACCGATTTTAAACAAAATGGTACTCCTTTAGCTCGACCTTGAGAGAATAGCACAAGTATCCTCTGGCGTCAATGGCTCATTTTTAGATAAGACACTGATTTATAGGAAGAAAGTTTTTGACTAAAAGCTGATGGAAAGACTGTAATAGACTTGTATCGGGTAGTCACTGTCGGATAGGGAGAAGAAGTAATGCGTATTGCCATGGTTGGGGCCGGAGCCCTTGGGTTGTATTACGGGGCCATGTTGCAGCGAAGCGGGCTCGATGTTTGCTTTTTACTGCGGCGCGATTATCAGGCTATTACTACCAGCGGCCTAGAGGTCCGTTCGGTCAATGGAGATTTTTATCTGGCGCAGGTCAAGGCTTTCAGAACCGCGGAGGAAATCGGGGTGGTAGATCTGGTCATTGTAGGTCTCAAAACCTTCTCAAACGCCCAGATGGGTGAGTTGGTGAGGCCCCTGGTTGGAAAGGAGACAGCCATCCTGACCCTTCAGAATGGCCTGGGTAACGAGGAACTGCTGGCAGAAAGTTTTGGGCCGCAACGGGTTCTGGGTGGTATCGCTTTTCTGTGCAGCAATCGGGGTGAACCGGGTGTCGTCTGCCATCTCGGCGAAGGACGGATTCGTCTCGGTGAATTCAGGGCTGGGTTGACTCCGCGCAGTGAAAAGCTGGCTCTGATGTTCAAAGATGCTGGTGTCCCTTGTGAAGCAGTGACGGATTTGCGCCGGGCACGCTGGGAAAAGCTGGTCTGGAATATTCCTTTCAACGGCCTGTCCGCACTGCTGGGGCAGGATGTGACGGATATCCTCACCTGTAGACATACCCGGGAGCTGGTGCGCGAGCTCATGCTCGAAGTGATCGCCGGAGCCAACGCCCAGGGTCTGAGTAAGGAAATCGATGGCCCGGCATTCAGCGAACAGATGATTACTTTTACTGATCAGATGGATCACTACCGGCCAAGTATGCAGATTGACCGGGAAGAGGGTCGTCCCCTGGAGCTCGAAGCGATCTTTGCGATTCCGCTGCAACGGGCCGTTGCAGCCGGGGTAATGATGCCTCGGGTTGATATGTTGTACCGGCTGTTGGCCGGTGGCGAGAAAGGGTCTTGATAAAAAACTCCGGTAAATACTTTAATTCTATTCTATCAGCGTTTTAGCGGAACCAGATAGCTCAGTGCGAAAAGGATACAGGCTGCGACTACAATACTGGGCCCGGTGGGCGTATCCCACTGAAAAGAACCGTAGAGTCCGCCGGCGACGGAGACACATCCAAACAGGCAGGCCAGCAGAGCCATCATTTCCGGATTGCGGGCAAAGCGGCGCGCCGTAGCGGCCGGGATGATCAGCAGGGAGGTCACCAGCAGCAAGCCCACCACCTTCATCATGACCGCAACGGTCAAGGCGATCAGGGCCAGGAACAAACCGTTAATCCTTGTTACCGGTACCCCTTCGACCCGCGCCAGATCCTCATGGATGGTGATCGCCAACAGCGGTTGCCACAGCCATAACAGCCCGACCAGAGCCCCGCCGCCGCCGAGATAAATCCACAGCAGATCGCTGTTGCCGATCGCCAGAATATCACCAAACAGATACGCCATCAGATCAATGCGCACGTCCGGCATGAAGGCCAGGGTGACCAGACCCAGGGAGAGCGCACCGTGCGCAAAGATCCCCAGCATGGTGTCGCTGGCCAGTTGACGCTGGCGCTGGCTGATGAACAGCAGTAATGCCAGCAGCTGGCAGACAATGATCACCCCAAGGGTCAGGTTGATGTGGAGTAAAAAACCCAGAGCGACACCGAGCAGGGACGAGTGGGCAAGGGTGTCACCAAAATAGGCCAGGCGCCGCCAGACGACAAAGGCACCGAACGGCCCTGCGACCAGAGCCACGCCAATTCCGCCGAGTAGTGCCCGCAGGAGAAAATCATCAATCACAGGAACAGCCTCCGTGGTCATGATGATGTGTCCGATCATGTTGGTAGAGGGCCAGATGGCCGTACATTTTAAGGTATTCAGGGTCGCTGGTGACGACGGCAGGGGTACCGCTGCAGCAGATGTGACGATTCAGACACAGAACCCGGTCGGTGGCTGCCATCACCAGATGCAGATCATGGGAGACCATCAACACACCGCAGTTGCGTTCATCGCGAATCTTGCCGATCAGTTGATAGAGCTCAACCTGGCCATGGACATCGACCCCCTGCACCGGTTCATCAAGAACCAGCAGGTTCGGTTGCCGTAACAGTGCGCGTGCGAGCAATACCCGTTGCAGCTCGCCGCCGGAAAGATGCTGCATAGCAGAATCCACCACATGTTCAGCGCCGGTCTCCTTCAGGGCGGTCTGCAGTGTGCTAGCGTCACATCCCTTGCGGGCAAAAGATAAAAAGCGTTTGACCGACAGGGGAAAGGTCGGGTCAAGCTGCAAACGCTGGGGCATATAACCGATGGTTATTTGTGGTCGATGATATAAGGTTCCCGCGGTAGGTCGCAGCAGCTTGAGGACCACCCGCAGCAGCGTCGTTTTGCCCGCACCATTGGGGCCGATGACGGTCACGATTTCCCCGGAACGGACCGCGAAGCTGACTGCTTCCAGCAGGACATTGCCGCCCAGTTCCAGGCAAATATCAGTAGCCTGAATCAATGTGTCGTTCGTACCAGTCATGTCAGGTTCACCTCAGTTGAACAGTCAGGGCACAATCCCATAACCTCGACCAGGCGATCCTGAACGACAAAGCCGCACTGACCGGCGCTGCGATTGATCTCACGGGTGATCGCAGCGGTGCTGAGTTCGGCGCAGGCCCGGCAGGATGTGCAGATGAGAAAATACCCCTCATGTGAAGCTCCCGGATGGGCACATCCAACAAAGGCATTCAGGGATGAAATCCGGTGAATCAAACCAAGGTTCAGCAAAAAATCGAGGGCCCGATAGACCGTCGGGGGTGCGGTGCGTGCCTGCTGCTGCAGCTCCTCAAGAATCTGGTATGCACCGATCGGCTTATGCTGCTGCCAGATCAGTTCGAAGACCTTGCGCCTGATGGTAGTAAAGCGTTGTCCCTGCTCAAGGCAAATTTGTTCAGCCCTGGCTAAAGCGCTACTGACGCACTGTTCATGGTCATGGTCGGGATTGACAAAGCGTGGTGAATGCAAGAGGGACAACCTCTTTCTCCAGGGGAGTGCTTGACTCCAGTAAATGTTATAATATAACGTTACGGCTCGGAAGTTAATGCTACCCTATTCTATGGAGAAAAACAATGAAGAGACACCTGTTGTTATGGCTATTGATCTGTGGGTTCGCCCCTGCGGTGGGGGCACAACAGCATGCCGCACCCCAGGTTGTTGTCAGTATCAAGCCGATTCATTCACTGGTAGCAGCAGTGATGGAAGGAGTTGCTGAGCCGCAATTACTGATCAAGGGGGCCGGGTCTCCTCATGGTTATGCCCTGCGTCCCTCTGAGGCAAAGATGCTGGCGGATGCAGAACTGGTGATCTGGGTCGGGGAGGAGCTGGAAACGTTTTTGCAACGTCCTCTGGCAACCCTGGGTAAGTCAGCGAGACAACTGGAGCTTGCCGACCATCTGCAGGATCGGATGTTGCCGGTACGCGCGGGGGGGGCCTGGGAAGGTCACGCCCATGCTCACCACGCTGACGATCACCAAGATGTCCACCACGGCGACGATCACAAAGATGTCCACCACGATGATGACTATGCTCATGCGCCACTTAAATCACTGAACCATCACATCTGGACCAGCCCTTTGCTTGCCAAAGATATTGTCCAGCTGGTGGCGATAGCTTTAAGCGACATGGATCCGTCCCATCAGGAACAGTACGGTAAAAATGCCGCCGAGCTGCAGAAAAAACTCGATCAATTGTATCAGGAGGTCAGGCAACAAGTGGCACCGGTTGCTTCAAAGCCTTACGTCGTATTCCATGATGCCTATCAGTATTTTGAACGGGATTTCCGGTTAAATGCGGTGGGTTCAGTGACAATCGATACAGAGCGCTCGCCGGGTGCCCGACGGATTAAAGAGGTGCGGGAAAAAATAACGGAATTGGGGGCTCGGGCGGTTTTCAGCGAACCACAATTCCAATCTCGGATCGTTGCCACCGTGTTGGAAGGGACAGGGGCAAAAGCCGGTGTTCTTGATCCGCTGGGAGCGGATCTGGCCGAGGGGCCGGATGCCTATTTTTCCCTGATCAGAGCAATGGGTACAAATATTCTGAGTACCCTGAAATGATGTGAGCAAAAAACCGTCCAGTAAAGCAGCACAGAACTGTTTTACTGGACGGTAGATGCAAGGATCAGGCAGCGGCAGACAGCGACAGAAGATCGGCAAAGATTTTTTTCCCTTCCTGAACATAGGGATCATTTTTCAGGGATTCAATCAGGGCCTCTTCCCGGCTCTTGTCTCCATTGTCCACGTCTGCTGAAGGCATTCCGTGCGGGGTATTGTTCAGGTTTTCTTCTTCTTCCTGTAACTGGCGGTGTTCCTTCAGCATATCGTCGAGGCGCAGAGACTGGGTGGTCAGTTTCCGGCGCTTAGCTGCCCGCTGTGCAGCTTGTCTGATGTTGATAAACTCCTCGCTGTTGTTGATCCGCTCCTGGCTGCGTTCTTGCAGTTCTTCCAGATTGACCACCGGGGCCTTCCAGAGAGTATAGTCGGCGGGAGAAATACGATCCCAGCTCAGGGCATTGTCCATATATTTTTCACCACTTTCAAGCCCGTCGAGGCGCGACGGAAGGATGATATCGGGAACAATACCGCGTTCCTGGGTGGAATCCCCGGTAATCCGGTAGAATTTCTGAATCGTCACCTTGGCCGCACCTAACGGCATATATTGGGACATGCCACGCAGTCTGATAAAACGATCCAGATCAAGAACCGCCTGAACTGTCCCTTTGCCGTGGGTGTGCTCATCGCCGACGATCAGGGCTCGGTCGTAATCCTGAAGGGCACCAGCCAGAATTTCTGATGCTGAAGCGCTGAAGCGGTTAACCAGCACAATCAACGGGCCACCATAGGCAACCTTCTTATCGTCATCACGCAAAGAACGAACCGTTCCGGAACTGTCGCGCACCTGGACCACCGGACCACCATCAATAAACAGGCCACTCACACTGACTGCATCGGTCAGGGAGCCGCCGCCATTATTGCGCAGATCCAGAATCATCCCTGAAACTCCCTGCTGTTGCAGATGAATCAGTTCAGTGCGGGTGTCGTCAGTGCTGTTGCGTTCGGTTTTGCCACTGTGATCACGGTAAAACGAGGGAATTTTTACGTAACCGATGCGGTCGCCGTTGATCCCGTCAATCACCGTACTCTGGACAAAAGATTCTTCAATTTCGACAACATCGCGAATAATCGGCACAACCAGCCGGCGGCCGTCCGGTTTGCGCAGGGTTAAGCGTACCTCGGTCCCCTTTTTGCCACGAATCAGCGATACCGCATCGCGCAGGCGGGTATTGGTGATCTCGACCGGCTCCGCAGTTCCTTCAGCAACTTTGAGAATAATATCGTCCGCTTCGAGTTGACCCTGGCGTGCCGCTGCTCCACCGGGAATCACTCTGACCACGCGGATAAAGCCGTCATCGTCACGCAGGGTGGCGCCAATCCCTTCCAGCGAACCACTCATCTGGATATCAAAGTCTTCTTTGCTGGTTGGCGGTAAGTAGTTGGTGTGAGGATCATAGGCCCGGGCGATAGAGTCGAGGTAACGATCGAAATGATCCTGCTCGGTTTCCGCCAGCATCCGCTCTAAAAAAGCGTTGTGTGATTTGACAACATTCTCCCGCGCCTTGGTTAATAGCTCAGCGTGGGCCTTTTCATCTACGGGAAGAAGCTCCCCCTCATCATCAAGGCCGATATCGATTTCGCGCAGGCTGATATAACGGCTTAATATCTGAAATTTGATATTCTTACGCCAGAAGTTCTTCAGTTCTGCAATGTTGGCAGCAAATTCATGTTTATCCGGGTCAGTTTCGATCACCTCGGCCGCATCGGGGTCGAGGGGCTCATCAAGGATGGCAGCAGTCATAGTTTGGACCTGCTTGATCCGCTCCTGCAACAGCTCTCGCCCGGTCAGCGGCAGATCCAGACGACCGCGGCTGATGGCGCTTTCGATCTGGTTGCGATGAACCTGCAGTTGTTCGATATCTTCCTGGAGCAGAAAGCGTTTTTGTGGATCGAGTTGTTTTAAGTAGAGATCGAAAGCTGTCTGCGACAATTGCATGTCGCTGAGATTCTGGTTGTAATGCTGGCTGCCCAGTTGCTGATGCAGAATATGACCAAGCAGGCGGGCGCGGTTGGTGTTCAATGGTTCCTCTGCTAACCCGACGGAAGCTGACGGAAGCAGAAAAATCAGAGCAATAATGAAACTACGAACCATTGTTTTTGTAAACCGGGACATAAGCTCTCCAACGCCTAAAGATGGCGGAAGTTAAAAGAATATCGCAGCAGTGTACTCCCGGCAAGCATGTCATCGCAAGGTTGAATTTCTACAACTGCCAGTGTGTAATAGCGCACTTTGGTTTGGTTGCCCTTTTGTTGTGCTACAGAGGGATACGCATTTTTTTACAATAAGTGCGCAGGATCATTTGGGCTTGATTAAGACGGGAGATGCGATAGTTTTTCTGCTTTACGGCGTCAACATCATCAAGGGGAACCTGGATCTGTCGAAGTTCACGCTGCACTATCTCAAGGTTGCTGAGCAGGGTTTTGAGTTGCCCCGGCGTATGCCCTTTAAGCATGGGCGGCGAAAGCTGGACAAATCCATCGGAAAGCGCCTGGGCAAATTTTTTCGGATTCCCTGCAATAGACATCAATGTTCCTCCAGATTAATGGGAGTTCAGCCGAACAGCAGAAACGCCAGCAGGGTGACTACCACCCCCAGCAGAGCACCAAGAAAAACCTCGCGAGGGGTATGGATGCCCATCAGCAGTCGACTCTGGCTGACCAGTAGCGCCAGAACCAGCACCAGCAGACCGATCAGCAATCCTGCGCCGGAAAGCAGGGTCGAGACGGCGATGGAAAAGGCGATGGCAGAATGACCGCTGGGCATCCCTCCGTGCAGGGGGGAGCCGTGGTTGAAATGCGCCTTGAGGAGAATTACCAGAATAATAACCGCCAGCAGGGCGCCAACAGGAACCGTGCCGCCTGGTTCGCGGGTGAGGGTTTGGGAGCTGTCAAAGAGCGGGAAGATATGGCCGGACAGCACCAGATAACCCAGCACCACCGCACCGATACTGGTCACCAGCACTGCTCCGGCGGCAACATCCTTGGCCAGCTTGGCCAGCTCGTGATAGTCGGGAGAAATCAGATCAACGACGGTTTCGATGGCGGTATTGATCAGTTCAGCAAAGAGTACCAGCATGGCCGCCAGCACCAGAAGAAAAAATTCCAGCGCTGATACCTGAAAGAACAGGGCGAGGAACAGCACAGCCAGCGCCGCGACCAGATGGTAACGAACATGACGCTCACTTTTGGCCGCCCAGAGAATGCCCTCAATGGCACAATTGAGGCTTTCCAGCCAACTTTTGGGTTTCATGGTTCGCCGCCGGGGGTTGGGGTTGGCAAGGGTTTATCTGAATCGTTGCAAATAAACATAACAGGTTCAGCCACTGCACACCAAGACCATTTGCAGCGTTTACTTGGGAAGGATAAACAAGGTAGTCTTGCCGGCGAGACGCGTATGACCCTCAGCCTAATCGCCAAAGGATGACTTACATGAATGATGATATCAACAACGACGAATCAATGAGTATGGACAATGAGGACTTTGCCGCCATGTTTGAAGCGAGCCTGGCCGGAGTTGGCCGGGAATTGCACGCCGGAATGAAGATTACTGCGACGATTCTGCAAACCGGCGCTGAGTGGACCTTTCTTGATGTCGGTCAGAAGGGTGAGGGAGTGCTGGCGACGGCGGAACTGCTCGATGCCGAGGGGCAGTTGACGGCGGCTGTCGGGGACCAGGTCAGTGTGTATTTTATTTCACGCAAGGACGGTGAATTGCGTTTCACCACCAAGGTTGGTGGTTCCGGCTCAGGCACGGAACAGCTGCAGCAGGCCTATCAGGGCAGCATTCCGGTTGAGGGACGGATCGACAAAGAGATCAAGGGGGGGTATGAGGTCGCCCTGCCAGGTAATGTCCGGGCCTTCTGTCCCTTTTCCCAGGTCGGGCTGCGGCCGCCTGATGCGGGCGAACTGATTGGACGTACCCTGTCTTTTCGCATTACCCAGTTTGGCGAACGCGGCCGCAATATTGTTGTATCTCACCGGGCGCTGCTCGATGAAGAGCGCAAAGAGCAGCGTGAGTCGTTACGCCAGACCCTTAAAGAAGGGCAGATGGTGAGCGGCAAGGTCACGAATCTGCGCGACTTTGGCGCCTTTGTCGATATCGGTGGGATCGAAGGATTGCTGCCGATTTCCGAGGTCAGCTACGGTCGGGTGGAAGATATCAGCACAGTTCTGGAAATTGGCCAACAGCTGGATCTGATCGTCAAAAAAATCGACTGGGCCAATAACAAATTTTCCTTCAGCCTGCGTGATACCCTGGCCGATCCCTGGCTCAAGGTCGGCAGCAGTTATCAGGTCGGTGGTAAATACCCGGGTACCGTGAGCCGTCTGGCCCAGTTCGGAGCTTTTGTCACCCTCGAAGAAGGGATCGACGGGCTGTTGCATATCTCCAAAATGGGAGAGGGACAGCGTATTCGCCATCCGCAGGATCTGTTCAGGGTCGGGCAGCAGATCACCGTCGTGATCGAAAAAATTGATGAAAGTGAAAAGCGTATTTCCCTGGCCCTGGCCGGGGCAGCCGATGAGCTAACCGAAACCAGTTACAGTGAGGATAGCGGCGGTACCGGCATGGGAACCCTGGGGGAACTGCTCAAGGCCGGCCAGCAGAAAAAAGAGCGTCGTCAACGTAAATGAAGCAGGAAGTCTCACGCTCCGCCGTGTTGTTTGCCGTTTGCATGGCGCATTTTCTCATGCCCTTTATGATGTCATCGGTAGGCATTGCCCTGCCGGTGATTGGTCGTGAATTCAACGCCAGCGCATTACAACTGGGGCTGGTAGAAACAACCTACGTCTTGTCAGCGTCAATTTTTCTCTTGTCGATGGGCCGTTTTGGTGACATCCACGGCCGACGCCGGATTTTTCAGACCGGTCTGCTGGTTTTTGGCGGCATGGGAGGGCTGATTTCCCAGGCCTGGTCAATCGAAACCGTTATTGTCCTGCGCTTTTTACAGGGAATGGGAGGAGCCATGGTGATGGCGACGACCATGGCGATGCTGGTTTCGACCTTTCCCGTGACGGAGCGCGGCAAGGCCCTGGGGATTGCTGTCGCCAGTGTTTATGCCGGCATTTCCTGCGGCCCGTTTGTCGGTGGCCTGCTGGTTGAGTGGTTAGGCTGGCGTTCCATCTTCTACCTGATCTTCCCTTTAAGCCTGCTGACCTGGGGCGTGACCCGGCTCAAAATCAAAACCGAGTGGGCCGAAGCTAAAGGAGAGCCCTTTGACTGGCGTGGGGCCATAACCTACGCTACGGCGGTGCTGCTGCTGGTGATCAGTGTCACCAATTTAAGTCGGGGTCATTGGGCCTGGGCGACCCTGGTGCTGGCCAATCTGCTGCTTGGATGGTTCTTTTTTCAGCAGTCACGCCACCCTTACCCCCTGTTGAATCTGGCTTTGCTGCTCAATAATCGGGTCTTTGCCCTGAGCAACCTGGCTGCCCTGTTCAACTACGCTGCGACCTTTGGCGTCACCTTTTTTTTGAGCCTTTACCTGCAATACGTTAAAGGGATGAGCCCATCTCAGGCCGGTCTTGTCCTGATTGTTCAGCCGATCGTCCAGACCCTCTTTTCCCCGTTCTGTGGCCGCTTGTCCGACCGGATTCCGGCTTCTTACGTGGCCACCAGCGGGATGGCCCTGTGTGCTATAGGTTTGGCTGTCGCCTCGACCCTTAACGCGGGATCCGAACTCACCCTGGTTTATCTGTTGCTGGTGTTGATGGGCCTGGGATTTGCCTTTTTTTCTTCTCCCAATGTCAGTCTGATCATGGGCAGTGTCGAATCCAGGTATCTGGGGGTGGCTTCCGGGCTTAATTCGAGTATGCGTACCCTGGGGATGCTGACCAGTATGATGATCATCACCCTGATCTTCTCCTATCTGATGAATGATCAGCCGGTAACACCTGCAACCCAACCCCAGTTCCTTGCCAGTTTGCGTCTGGCACTGTTGATTTTCAGCGGTCTCTGTGTGATCGGTATCGGCTGTTCTTTAGGTCGCATCAGTGGATCCGATAAAAGGTGAGAACGCAGCTTTTTCCTGCAAGCATTTGAGAAGATTGGCATGAATAATGTAGTGGTAGGCTTGTTTGTGGTTGTCTCTGCATTATCATTGTGTTGGGAGTGAGCGATGCGCGTACGTCTGGCTATCAGGTACACATTTTTTTCCAGCTGCATTTTGCTGGTGATTATGCTGACCTCTTCATACTTTCACATTACCAAAGTTCAGAAAATATTTGCCGAAACCTCCGTCCACGATGCTGAAGCTCTGGCCGACATGATTCTACGTAACTCCTACCACTTGATGCTGGAAAATGACAGACAGAACCTGCAATTAATGATGGAAGAGGTGGGCGAGAGTAAAAGGATAGAGCGGGCGAGAATTCTGGGCCGTGAGGGGGTTGTCAGTTTTTCAACGAATCCCGATGAGGTGGGTAGTGTATTAGTTATTCAGAATGATAGTTGCGCGTTTTGCCATATTTCTGAATCTGAAGCGTTGGTTAATGTACCGGTGCAGGATCGAGTTCGGACCCTTTCCGGTTACCAGTACATGAATGTCACCAAGGGAATCTACAATGAGCCAAATTGTTCAACTGCGGCCTGTCATGCCCATCCACCTGAACAGGAAAAAATCGGCGTGCTCGACATGGTCATTTCCCTGGATCAGATGGCGTATTTGACCCATGTTCACCACAACGATGTGATGCTGTCCACCCTGGTGATGCTGATATTGCTGTCGGTTAGTCATTACATGATGACCAGGCGTTATATCTGTAGACCGATCGAAGGACTGTTACAGGAAACCAAGGCCCTTGCACAAGGTGACCTGAGCGCTCGGGTCGCGACTCCTTCCAGAGACGAAATAGGTGAACTCGGACACTCTTTTAATCAGATGGCTGAGAACCTGGAGCATGCCCAGGAAGAGTTGAAGGATTGGGGAGCAACCCTCGAGCAGAAGGTTGATGTCCGCACCGCAGAAATGCAGGAAATCCAGAGCCAGTTAATCAGATCGGCCAAGCTGGCCTCGATGGGAGAACTGGTCGCGGGGATCGCCCACGAAATCAATAACCCGCTGACCGGCATCCTGATGTTCGCTTCGTTGTCATCTAAACATAAAGAATTGCCACCACAGGTCAAGGATAACCTTGACCTCATCGTGGCGGAAACCGGGCGTTGTGCCAAGATTGTCCGTGGGCTATTGGAGTTCGCGCGTGAGTCGGTCCCTGAAAAAAGACCGTCATCCATCAATGCCATTATTACCCAGACCCTCGAGCTGGTTTCCCACCAGTCGATTTTTCAGGACGTTGATATCGTCTGTCAACTTGGCGAGGATATACCTGAAATTGAGCTGGATGCCGACCAGTGGCAGCAGGTATTTGTCAACATGATTATCAATGCCGGTCAGGCCATGCCGCAAGGAGGTTGCTTAACCCTAACCACCCAATTCCTTGGGGCAGAGAATAGCGTACACATTACGATAGAAGACACCGGAACCGGTATCAGTCGAGAACATCTGGACAAGATTTTTGATCCCTTTTTCACCACCAAATTGCAGAAAGGCTTTGGCCTGGGCTTGTCGGTTACCTATGGCATTATTCAAAACCATGGGGGCAAGGTTGATGTCCAGAGCACGGAAGGAGAGGGCACCAGATTCAGTATTCTTCTGCCGGTTAAAAACCCGGACTGGACGGGGGCTGGGGATCGGGGCGAAAGGGAAGATAGCCAGGACGTGTAAACCATACCTGATAATTACAGTGCGGCGTGATCTTTGGCAGAAATTCCGAGTTTTTTCAGCAGGGCCTGAAAGTTGGGCCGCAGCATTCCGGTTTCTTCTGCGGCCTTGGTAATGTTCCACTGATTTCTTTCCAGGGCCGCCAGGACAAAGGCTTTTTCGATCGGCTCAACCGCTTGTTCACGCACCTTGCGTTTGGCCTCTTTTAACTCTTCGCTGTTCAAGGGCGTCGATATCTCTTCGCTACCGGAACTCTGTTCCTGACTGCCCGGCAGTTCCAAGGCATCACGTTGAATGATCTCTCCTTGAGTTAGGACCACCGCTCGTTCGATGATGTTTTCCAGTTCGCGGACATTGCCACGAAACGGATACTGGTGCATGGCGATCTGGGCATCAGCCGATAACCCCTTAATCTCTTTGCCGATCTCATGTGAAAATTTGTGCAGAAAATAGTTGATCAGCAGCGGAATGTCACCGTTGCGTTCGCGTAGCGGCGGCAGTTCGATGGGAATAATATTGAGGCGGAAATACAGATCTTCACGAAAGGCCCCCTCTTTAACCATGACATCCAGGGCGCGATTGGTGGCAGCGACCAGACGGATATCAATGGGGGTCGCCTTGGTTCCGCCGATCGCGGTGACCTCGCGTTGTTGCAGAACCCGCAACAATTTGGCCTGGGTGGCCATGCTCAGGTTGGCGATTTCATCGAGAAACAAGGTGCCGCCACTGGCAACACTGAAGAGTCCCGGTTTGGAATGGGTGGCGCCGGTGAAAGACCCTTTGACGTGTCCGAACAGCTCGCTTTCAAGGAGGTTTTCCGGCAGGGAATTACAATCGATCGCAACGAAGGCCTCCTGGCTACGGTTGCTGTTGCTGTGAATAGCCCGGGCGACCAGCTCCTTGCCGGTCCCACTTTCGCCGGTAATCAGGACCGTGCTGTTGGTCGGAGCCACCCTGGTAATGCGTTGAAAAACCTTCTGCATGGGGGCGCTTCTACCAATAAAAAAATCGGGAATTCCTTCAATGGCAACGTTTTCAGGGTCCTCCCCCTGGTCGTCAAGATCCTGAATTCGTTGGCGAATAGCAGATTCGACCTTTTCAATAATACTGTCGGGAAGAAAGGGCTTGGTGAGGTATTCAAAAGCACCGTTTTTCATGGCATCGACAGCAGAATCGATGGTAGCAAAACCGGTGATAATGATGACCGGCACTTCCGGTTGTAAAATCTGGATGGTTTTAAGAACTTCGATGCCATTTAGGACAGGCATTTTCAGATCGCTGATGACGACACTGAATTTGTCTTTTTGGAGCTTTTCCAGGCCAATTTTGCCGTTGGCAGCAACCTCGACCTGGTATCCCGACATGGTTAGTGCCTGGCGAATACCTTCGCGGATAATGGCTTCATCATCGATCACCAGAATTTTGTGTGCAGCAGTTTCATCCATGCCGATAACATCACCTTTCAGCACTTGTACCAGCGAACATCAGAGCAGAAGGACTCACGATGTTTCATGTGGGCCTTAACGATGGCGGTAAGAATAGTTGATAGCGCCAACCGTCTGTTCGCAATTTTTACGCCAAGTCAGCCCACGGACTACAGTGCAGACCAGCATTTAGGCATTAACGCTAATCATATCGTAATCTTAACCCGCATTGACGGGTTACGTGCGACAAAGGTAAAACCCTCGATATTTAACAAAAATTCATACTATGGAGAGGGGCGGAACCAGTCAAGGTTTTACTTGCCGCTAGTTTGAGTCTCACCTGGCTCTATCTCTATTGTTGAAACCCATTTAAAAACAGGGTGTTTTGTAAGCAAAGCAGGTCAGGCTTGGGAGACTATCCCGTTCGGCAGTTGATGTATATTTAATTTATTCACCCATCAGGTCGAGCTTCAAGCGGGCTGCAGGGGCTAAACTAGCCGATATCAGATTCTTTTGGAGGGTGTGTATACACTTTTTGTTCGTCTAGAAAACACATTTAAATCAATTAGTTATCCCAGTATTGCAGGATCAAAAAAGGATCTGAGTGCCCGCCAGTATAAAAAACTTATACAGTCAGCCCGCTCTTCTCCTCCCAGTTAAAAACTCTGGAACAGGACAAAAACTCTATAATAATAAGTAGTTAGGTTTTGTATAAAAAAAAGATTCAAGACTGGCATAGCCTCTGCAGATGCCCGCACTGAGCCTCAAATAAGCTGCGGGCATTTTTCTTCAGTAGGCCAAACTTATATTTCAGGAGAGAGAGATGATCGATTTTTTTCTTAATGTTGGAAAGGTAGAACAGATCTACACGGTGGTTGACTTTTATACCTATATCAAGGGGCTTGAATACCTGATTTGTCTCTTGTTGTTTGCCACCTTCCCGATCTTTTACCGGTATATCCATGGTGGAGACGAAAAGAATTAGTGATCCCCCGACCGGGTGGATCGAACCATCTGTTGCTTTGCCTGGTCATCAGTAATGGCAGAGCGTTTTTTAAACAAGGAGCTGAAGCTATGGTTAATACCGGAAAAACATTCATGGCAGGACTGACGGTGCTGATAATCAGCTGCCTGCTCATGATGAATTGCTATGCGATGGAATCCTATCCGGAAGAAATAGAGATTGATGTCCTGGCCGAACTTTATGAGGGGGTCATTTTTGATCATGGTCTGCACGTCATGATGACCGAGGGGTGTGCGGTTTGTCATCACCATACAACCGGAACGCCGGTCGTCGATTCCTATTGCGCAAAATGCCACACTGACGAAGAACCGATGGAGACCGTATCCTGTCAGGATTGTCATTCATCCGAGCCGGTTACTGCCGGGAGTGTCCGCGAAAAAGATGCCAATCTCTACCACGATGACAAAACTGATTTAAAAGCGGCTTACCATTTAAGCTGTCTTGGTTGTCACCAGGAGATGGGCGCGCCGGTTGGTTGTCAGGATTGTCATGCACGTACCGAGGCAGGGGATGCCTTTTTCCGCGCTGGTCAATTCGCCCCGACAGGATCTGCCGACAGCTCCGGGCACTGATGCTATTGACGGGTTATTGAGGAATACAATCAAGGAGAGAAGGTCATGAGTAAAATAACACGTAGAAAATTTCTGGCCGGCAGTGTCGCAGGGGGTGCAGCCATCGCCATGGCTCCAACCAAAAAGGCTTTCGGGGCAAATCTTCAAGGCTTTCCGGATGGTATGGGTGTGCTGGTCGATATGACTCGCTGTGTCGGCTGCCGCAGCTGTGAAGCGGCTTGCAACAAAGAACAAAACCTGCCGGAACCGGACAAATCGTTCGATGAATATTCGGTGTTTGATGAAATAAAGCACGGAGAAAAGCGCCGCCCGACAGAAAAGGCTTACACCGTAGTCAATCGTTATGAACCAGAAGGAAGCGAACCGGTTTATCGTAAAATTCAATGTAACCACTGTAACGAACCGGCCTGCTTAACGTCATGTTTTGTTAATGCCTATACCAAAACCCCGGAAGGCGCCGTGATCTATAATGACAAGGTCTGTGTAGGCTGTCGTAACTGTATGATCGCCTGCCCCTTCAGCATCCCCGCTTACAGTTACAGCTCTGCTTTCAACCCGATCATAAAAAAATGTATTTTTTGCTATGACACCCGCTTAAAAAATGGTCAGACACCGGCTTGTGTTGAAGCCTGTCCGCAGCAGGTCATGGTCTTTGGTAAGCGTAAAGAGCTGATCAAGATTGCCCATGATCGGATCAGAAGAAGTCCGGACAAGTATGTGGATCAGGTTTATGGGGAAAACGAAGTCGGCGGGACCGGATGGCTTTATTTGTCGGGAGTAAAGTTTCAGGCAGCAGGCTTTAACGTTTCTCTGCCGACTGAACCAATCATCAATAATGTTAAGGATTTCCTTGCTATCGTGCCGATGGTACTGGCGATCTGGCCGGCTCTTTTCACCGGTTTCCATCTGCTCGCAACAAAAGGAAAGTCACATGGGCATGGAGACGATCACAGTCATGATGGGCAGGAGGAACACTAACCATGAAAAAATTAGCTGCAAATGGGATTAAGCCACATGATGCTGAAATGAAAGCTGACGGACAAAAATTCAGCTTGATGGAAAAGCTTCTGCTCGGACTGACCCTGGATCAATACGTACAGCAGGTTATTCGCAATAAATTTAACTGGCTGCTGGCCCTGATTTTTGTAATCGGCATTCCACTGATTATCTACCGTTTTATCTTTGGTCTCGGGGTTGTTACCCACAGTTCGTACGATTATCCCTGGGGACTGTTTCTTGGTTTTGGTCTGTTCTGTATGGTTCCTTTATCGGCATCAGGATTCATGCTGGGCACAACCGTCGAAATTTTTGGCCGCCATGATTTTGAACCGATTGAGCGGCTGGCATTGCTCAATGGTCTATTGGGATACTTCTTTGCTGTTGTTTATCTGCTCGTCGATTTGGGGCAACCCTGGCGCCTGGCCTATCCCATGGTCTATTCCTTCGGACCGGCGGCGGTGTTGTTTCTGGTAGGCTGGCACGTTGCTACCTATCTGTCGGTACAGGTTGCTGAGGTTTCAACCGCATTTTTTGAGTGGATCGGTTTTCGCCGCGGATATGAGTTTATTCGAAAAGGCACCATCGGTCTGACGGTTTCCGGAATCATCCTGTCGACCCTTCACCAGGGTGCTCTGGGAGCTCTGTTTGTCTATGCACCGGGTAAGGTTCACCCACTCTGGTACTCAGCCTCCTTTCAGTGGATTCACTTTTTTGTATCCTCCATCCCGGCCGGTCTTTGCATGGTCATCTGTGTCAGTACGGTTGTCATCTATACGATGAAGTGGCGCTGTGATCAGCGCTTTATTGACAGCCTCGACCGGATTACCATTTCCCTGGCCAAGGGTGCCTCCATGGGCCTGTTCACTTATCTGTTTATCAAGCTATTGGCTGTTGCTCATGATAACGAGTGGGTTTACCTGACAACCGGATGGGGAGCCTGGTGGCTGTTTGAGATATTTTTCGGAGTTATCCTTGCGTTGATCGTTCTGGGTGTCGGCATTCATCATAAAAATGTCGCCCTCTGTCGCTTGGGAGCCCTGATTACTGTGCTGGGGATCTTGCTCAACCGCCTGAACACCGCATTGATCGCCTTTAACTGGAATCTTTATCCGGAAATACCGCACATTTTTGAAGTCATTATTTCCATAACAATATTTGCTATCTACGTTGCAACCTATCGGTTTATATTGAACCGTCTGCCAATTCTGTACCAATTTAAAAGCCGGGCTGAGGCCTAAAGGGATAGCGTTAGAGAAGCCCGGTCGGCAGAAATCTGCTTCTGTCGACCTGGCTTCTGTTGATCTCTGATACGGCGCAAGGAGTCCCCCTATGTTTGATAACCTGATCGCCAGAGCCATTGTTCCTGTTACCATTGCTGTGACAGGTTTTGTTGTTTTCGGCTGTATCTTCTTGTATTCATTTATCAAGGTCGATATGACCGCAGAAGCCGTTCGCCATGTTGATGGCCTCGCTGAGACGGTTGTGCGGGCCACGCACTACGCGATGATGGAGGATGATCGTGCTTCTTTGCGGAATATTCTTGCCAATGTCAATCGTCTGGCAGAAGTAGAACGTATCAGGATTTACGACCAGCTAGGTCAGCCGAAATTTTCTGATCTGGAAGGGGTTACTGCTCCTGGTTCTTTTTCCGTGCGGGTTGATGAATGGTCGAAGAACATTGTTTCCGACAATGGGCAAGATCGTGGTGAAACCCTTCATCAGGTGGATCATGATTATGGCTTTATTGCCGTCAACATGCCGATCCTTAATGAACCAAAATGTTCTACCGCCGCCTGCCACTTCCACGCCGAAGATGAGCCGATACTGGGGTTTCTAAGCCTTGGTTTTTCCAGCGCTCATCTGGAGAAAACCCTTGCTCTGCTCAAAACCCGAATGATAGCATTCAGCCTCATGGTGCTGTTCCTTACCGTTGTTGGAGTGGCAGCATTGTTGAGGATAAACCTGTTTTTGCCTATCCTCAGGCTCACCCATGAGATGGAACGGGCCGTAAATGGGGTTGCCGAACCTGACCTGCCTAAGTCTAACCGTAAATTGGGAAAACTAGGCAGGGATTTCCGATTGTTGGTGAAACAGCGTGATGAGGCCTTGCTCAACAAGGAGGCAACAACAGCAGCCAGAGGAAGCGATGACAGACCCGAACAAGCCGACAGCAGAAGAAGAGCCTCTGCCGGACATGAGCCCACTACAACAACAGGTTCAGGCGAAAATTAAGCGTTATGAGCTGTTATCAGGTACCGGGCTATGGGTTCTTGCATTGTTTACCGCGCTCAGTATCGGAGCTTCTCGTAACTTTGATTTTCTCCCGCCTTTAAGTGCCGGGATGCGTAATATTCTCGGGGTTGGTCCACCAGTCAATTATATCAACTGGGCACTGGTGGTTTATGGTTTTTCCGCTCTGATTCTGGTTCTTGCCCAGATGGCTAACAATAAAAAGCCCCGTGGCGCTCTGGCTCACTTTGGTTACCTCGGAGCCTTTTATCTTTTCTACCACTTTTCCGGTGGGCTGGAGGAAAACTTCTGGGCTATCTTTGTTGTTGGACTCACAATTCTTGGTTTGCAGAGCTATCATGTCTGGAACTACTATCACGAAAAAATCCACGAGCAAAAAGAGATTCTCGAAGAACTGAACAAGCTTGCCGGATGATTATCCACGTCGCCAAAAAAGAAGGCAGCCCGTCAGGACTGCCCAGATATCATAGCATTTTATTCTCTTCATTAATGCGATCTGCCGAGATCTGATCTAAGCATCCGCATCATCTACCAGCGGATCGGTTATCTGTTTTTTACTGTTGCCTGGATGGTTTTCTTCCTGGCAGCCTGTTGGCCTGCAGCTTTGGTCATTCCAAACAGGGCCAGAACCGCCGGGATCAATTGAGCTACAATCAACAGGGCGCAGAAACCGACAAACAACAGAACCAACAAGCCACTGTTGTAGGTAACGGCGGTATCCACGGCAAATACCGGCGAAATCATCAGTAGAACCAAGGTCAGGGTTGATAAAAGTGACTTGACTGGAAACATGGTCTTCTCCTTTTCAGCGCGATAGGTTGGTAATGTGTTTTCTTCGTACTTTTTAAAGGCACATAGAGCCGCCTCGTGTATTTCTACAAAATGATCGTCTGCCGTTGGGCGCAAGGCATGATAAAAGATCCCTTCCTGCCGGATTTTTTTCACCAGATTCAGCGGCATGTCGTCAGTAACCAGGATGATAGAGATATTACGGTTGCATTTTTTTAACAGGGGCACCAGTTTTGCGACGTTGTGCTCGTCGTAAAGCCCATCCAGCACCACAACCTGAATCTCTTTGTTGATAATAGCCTCAAGGGAGTTTGCGACAGAATCTGTAGTGACAATCCGGTAATTATCGCCGGCAAACAGACTTGCAAGCTTATCCCGTGCCTCGCTATTTCTATTTGCTATTAGTAGTCCACGCATGGTTGACACCTCTTTCTATACAAAATCTTCATCTAACGAGAAACTTTGGCTTGCTTCTGGTCACGTCCAAACAGTCCACGCAAAATACCGATGAGCATCAGTATTGCAGGTACCAGTTGAAAAACAATGATTAAGGCAAAAAAACCGATAAACATGGCGACAAGTATGCCACCCTCTCCGGCCCCAGTGGACTCTGCAGCAAAAGCTGATGAAGCAAGGCTGGTAAAGGCGATTAAAGTGCTTTGCAGGATGCGTTTCATTTTGTCCTCCTTAAAAAGCTTGATAACAAGCGTGATCATTGTTTAAAGCTTTATGCAGAGGATGTGCCAATCTGATCTGAAACCAGGATGAGGTCTGTAACCTGCTGATAAATAATAATACTTCGGACTTTGATGATGGCTTTCTAAGGTTGGATGGAATAAAAGTGTATGTTTGAACAATACAGCTATTGCCTGGTTAATTTTCCAGAAGTGGCTTTTTAAAGTGTTAAGATAATGAAATGATTGAGGAAAGATGTAAATCATCTGAATGGTAGCTGAAGCTGAGGGAAATATGAAAAAATTATTCCGCTGACTTACTCGGAAATAGAGTAGGATCTGGCAGATGAACAGATTGCCGCGCTGTTCAAGATCTGTCGTCCTGGTCTGATTCGGGATGAAAATCCTTGCGTGTTTTTTTTTCCAGTTGCCGATTGCGCCACTTTAAGTGGGCAATATGAACAAGGAGAATAAAAAAGATCAAAAAAAGGATGATGACAACCGGCATGAGTGTTCCTCTGCTATGCAACAGGAGATGATGTGACTCTGTGTTGTAATCAAGTATGCCTTATTTCAGTATTTTTGAATAGTGGCAGACTCGCTTTGCCTGGATTAAGGTCCAGGTTGCGCTAAAGACCGCATTTTGACAGCGAAAGAGCCGGTACGGTCGAACACCGTTGAAGTTTGAACCCGGAGCCGCTAGTATCGCCCCTGTAGAGAAATAGTTACTGACATACTGATGACATCATGCTGATCTGGACGGTATAACAACATGGAAGAACAACCTCTGCCGGATCCAAAAGAATATGCGGCAGAATTGAAAAAAATTCGTTTTCGGCGCTTGTTGTTGTGGCTGGTGATTGCTGCCTATCTGCCGGCAATGATGGTTGCTCTCGATTCTCCTGACTATCGCAAGTGGGCCACCGTTGTTTTTGTCAGCTGGCTTGTGCTTCTGATTCTTGCCGTTGGTTATGCCTGTCTGGCTCGCTGTCCTCGCTGCAGAGAGCTTTTTCATACCCATGGACCAACCTTTTTGCCGTTGCGTCGCTGTCTGCATTGTGCCTTGCACATCAATGCAGATAAAAGACCACCGGAGCAAAATCATCCGCGCGCCAGGTTTTCAAAGAAGCAGTAAACGACACTTTGGCACAGCCGGAGTCCTTACAGCATCAAGGAGACACCATGGACAGTCATACAGAAATCACATTAGATGAATTGCAGGCTGGCCTGCGTATTGTGCGCAGGCGTCGCTGGTTTTTATGGCTGTTGATTCTGGCCTACGTGCCGCTGATGATGATGGCCCTGGCTGCCAACGATGCCAAGCGCATGGTGGTCATCGCCTTTGTTGTGTGGTTGTTGTTGCTGATTGTTGCTGTTGCCATGATGGCTCTGGCACGGTGCCCACGCTGTGGCCACTGTTTTCATATGAGTGGTTATCTGTTCCGACCGGTGCGCCGCTGTTTTGAGTGTGATCTTCATCTGACGGCTGACAAGCAGGCCAAAAAAAATCAAGCCGGAAACAGTCAGCAAGGCCCTTCTCCCGGAAGGGAAGAAATAAAATGAACTATTGGCTGATGAAATCGGAACCGGAAGCTTTCAGCATTGATGATCTGCAGGCTCGGCCCGGGCAGACTGAACCCTGGGATGGCGTCCGCAATTATCAGGCGCGCAACTTTATGCGCGATGATATGCACATTGGTGATCAGGTCTTCTTCTATCACTCCAACTGCGAGGTGCCCGGTATTGTCGGCATTATGGAGGTTGCCGGCAACAGTTACCCGGATCCCACCGCCTTTGACCCCCAGAGCAAATATTTTGACCCCAAAAGCTCACCTGACCAGCCGCGCTGGTTTCTGGTTGATGTCAAATATATTCGCCATACCCGGCGGAAAATTCCGCTGGCCGAGCTTAAAGAAAACGACCCTCTGGAAAATATGCCGCTGGTGCGCAAGGGTAACCGCCTGTCCATTATGCCGGTAACAAAAGAACAGTGGGACTATATTTTGCGGCTGGAATAATTTGAGCCTGTCAGGAAAGTATCAACCTTAAGTTTTTTGAAAAGCGAGTCCATAGATGGCGAATCTGTATCTTTCCCCTGTTCAGTTGTCAGCACGTTTGGTTGATTGGGGTGCTGAAAAGAAGGGAATATCCGGGGGCAGGCTGATCGTTCTGGGGTTCCTGGCGGGGGTCTATATCGGTTTTGCCGCCCATTTGGCGACGGTGGTTGGAACCGGAGATTTTGCCTGGATCGGACTGCAGAAGTTTTTTGTCGGGGCGGTGTTCAGTGTTGGCCTGATGCTGGTGGTGATTCCCGGCTCGGAGCTATGGACCGGAAATACCATGATGACTGCCGCCTGGCTTGAACAACGCCTGACCCTGAGAGATATTTTACGTAACTGGTGTTTAGTCTACCTGGGCAATCTGCTTGGCTCGGTTTTTCTCGCCTGGATGATTGTCAGCCAGACCGGCTTGATGGACGGTGCTTTTGGTGGAACCGCACTCCAGATCGCGTCGAACAAGGTGTCTGAGGAGTTTGCCACCACATCCCACGCCAGCGCCTATTTTTTTCGAGCGATCGCTTGTAACTGGCTGGTTTGTCTTGCGGTACTGCTGGCGATGGCAGCCAAAGACATCAGCGGCAAGATTCTGGGGATTTTCTTTCCGATCATGGCATTCGTTGCTGCCGGCTTTGAGCATGTTGTCGCCAACATGTACTTTATTCCGGCGGGGATTTTTGCCAAAGCGTTGCCCGCAGCACGCGCTGCTTCCGGTCTTGATCCCGCCCTGCTCGCTCAACTCAACTGGTGGACCCTGTGGCAGAACAACCTGCTGGTGGTTACCCTCGGCAACCTGCTCGGTGGGGGGGTATTTGTCGCGGCACTGTATTGGTGGTTGTATGTAAAGAATCCCAAATGAGAAAAGGGAAAAACATGAGGATAATCAAACGGATTTTTGTCTCTTTGTTGTTGCTGACGGTTACTGCCTGCTCCCCATTTTTCCCCGGGTTTGAGGCTCCGACCGCTACTTTAAGCAGTTTGCAGGTTTTGCCGGGTAATACCATTGTCCCGACCTTTGAAATCGGATTGAATATCAGTAATCCCAATCGGGTACCGCTTAAATTGGACGGGATGACCTACACCGTGTACCTCGAAGGTGAACCGGTGCTCAGAGGCTTGACCAACCAGTTGCCTGTGATTGCTGCCTATGGCGAAGGTGAGGTCTTGATCCAGGCCCGTCCTGATGTTTTCAGTACCATCAACCTATTTACCCGCTGGCTGAATCAACCAAGCGATGTTTTCAGCTATTCGTTCGAAGCCCAGCTTGATGTCGGACGGTTCATGCCGAAAGTCAACATTGTTCGTTCCGGTGAGCTCTTTCTGACACAGACAGACAAGAGGTGACAAACCAGGGACGACAATGAAAGTCATTGCCTCCCGGTGCCGGCACATGCTCTGGCGGTACAACTGAGGTAGATCAGTGGCCCCGACATCCCCCGCCCGGTCGTTAGTAGGATTTACGAAAAACCGTCTTATGGCATTTAGGACAAGGGGGAATCCGGGCCGTGCGCTTCATGTGGAGCTCCTCTTGACAGTTCCTGCAGGTCAGGGTGCCGGGGCTGGTAATTTCACCGGTCTTGAACTCCAGGTGAGTCTCCGCTTTTTGCGCCCACTCCTTGAGTTGCTCCGATGTGGTTGTCAGGATTCTGGCGAACAGGCTCTGGGCACCGGCAGCAAGTCGCTGCGGCATAACCGCGTCTTTAATAGATTCTGTCGTTTTGCTGATATGTTCGGCGGCGTGGCCAAGATCGCGTTTAACGTAGCCGGTAATACGCTCAGACTGTTCGCGGGTGAAGTCTCCTGCCGATGTTAAATCCTCGCTGGCTTTTTTCAGGGCTTCGTCCAAATTTTTCCGTCCGCTTTCCATCAACTCTTCGGTACGTGAGACAATCTTGGCGTACAGGCTGATCTCCTCCTGATCCTGTTGCTGCGATTTGTTTTCGTTCATGGCAAAACTCCTGACTTGGACAGGGACGATAAGGGACTATGTTGTATGGATGGAGACTCCAAGTATAGCAGGTTTGACGACTCGGATTGGTTAAAAGCAGACTGATGGTCACCAGACAGACCCTTTTTCCACTAATTATTCCCATAGGGCTCGTTGGTTATATGATACCCCATTTATCCTGTCTGTTTACCTCAACATTTATGGTAAATTAGTAATCGGAAGGTGACCTTCCAGAAAAAACCTTCAACCCTTTCTCTGCTGATCAAAGGCTGAACGATGTTTCGCATTCGTCGGATCTACGATACCGTCCTGCCGGTCAATCAACAGGCCATCTCCCAGGTTCAAGTGATTCTGAAAAGTCAGTTTCCGGATCTCAACCCAAAAGACATCAAAAAGCTGCCGGATCAACTGACCAATCCCTTGAAATATCGTTTTCGCTCAATTCTCTCGGTGGCAGAAGGAAGTAAGGGAGATGTCAAAGGCTTTGCCTTGCT
>JAWOFG010000004.1:0-10682 GCA_046482365.1 Pelovirga sp.
CCGGCAATTGTGTTATTTTTACCAAACAACTCTTTATTTACCGAAAGGTTTTCTACCGTGACATTACAGCATCTGCGCTATCAGGATTTTTTCAACAAAGCCCAGGAATACACTCTGTTAACCCGGGAAGAAGCACTGCAACTGATGGCTATCCCACTGCATAGCGAGATATTTTACCAATTGTTGGCAACGGCGGATTGCATCTCCAAACAGCAATTTGGCTTCAAGGCCGAAAACCATTTTCAAGTCGGACTGAATATCGAATCCTGCCCCTTAAATTGCCAATTCTGCAGTCTCACTCCTACGGCTGCTGTCTTCAGTGAAAAGGTCGAATTTTCCCTGGAACAGATCATCTCTTGGGCTCATGATGCCGAACAGCATCAGGCCGATGCCCTGTATCTGATGACAACCGTTACCTACCCTTGGGAAAAACTGCTGGAAATCGGTCGCCTCGTCAGCCGGGAAGTGTCAACGCCATTGGTCGTCAACACCCGTGATTTCAATCATCACGAGGGGGAAGAGTTACTTAAAGCAGGATATGTTGGCGCGTATCACGCCCTCAGACTGGGGGAAGGCCGTGACACGCCGCTGTCGCGCGACAAACGCATTGCCACCATTAAGGTTTTAAATGATGTCGGACTGGCTTGGGCTAATTGTGTTGAGCCGGTCGGCCCGGAACATAGTGCTGAGGAAATTGTCGATTTGATGCTGCTGGCGCGTGATGAAGGCGCCATGTTCAGCGGCGTAATGCGCCGCATCAACTTTCCCGGTTCACCCTTGAGCCGCTTTGGCATGATCAGCGAGCTGGAACTGGCACGACTGGTTGCTATCAGTCGATTGGTCATGGGCAATGTGCCCAAGGCACACTGTACCCACGAACCCCATTCAGCATCACTGCTGGCCGGCGCCAATCTGTTCTTCCCCGAAGTTGGATCAAGCCCCCGTGACCACGTCACGGATACCGCCAAAGGGCGTGGCCACGACATTCATGCCTGCCGCAAAATTCAAGGTGAGATGAACCTTGATCCCCTGCTGGCGTCCAACTGTTTTCCCCAAACCAGAACTGCTGCTGCTCATCAGGGTTGATGTTATGGCTCGCTGATCTGCTCCAGAATTGCCCGGACCTGTTCTGATGTCCTGATCGAAACACGCTGCTGCTCAAGATTGGTCAGTAACTGCTGTTTACCGTTGCGGGCGGCAGCCATGTCATCAACTGCACGTTCAATTGTCTCACGCGAATCATAGCTCCAGCTCCTGATGGCATTACGCCGATCCTGCTGGGCCTGCTCAAACCGGGCAACCAAACCCCGTGCCTGACTGATCAACTGCTCTTCACGCTGTTCCTGCTCCTGCTGGCGCCGCTGTTGTTCGAGCACCTGCTGCTCAAAACGTGAGCGGGTATCCTCTACCGGAGGTGGGGTCGTTTCGGGAACAAAATTCAGATTATCAGGGTCGCCGGCCTCGATTTCACGCACTTCAGTACGGCACTCCTCGGGCAGGGCTTGCAGGTTATCGGTCACATGGAGTCGCCCTTCACTGTCACGACAGGAGTACAAGGTCGCCTCCACCACCATGGGCGATAGACAAAAAATGACCATCAGGATCAGTCTTTTCATTTTACCCTCCAGCTAAAACAATTTCTTGCTATCGATGAGCAAGGTCACCGGTCCATCATTCACCAGATCCACCGCCATATCGGCCCGAAAAATCCCCGTTTGCACCCTGACCCCACGCCCCCTTAACAAGGCAACAACATGGTCACACAAGGGTTCAGCCAACTCCGGTGCTGCCGCGGTTGAAAAACCGGGCCGCCGACCTTTGCGACAGTCCCCAAGCAAGGTGAATTGTGACACCATCAGCACCTCTGCCTGAAGATCGCCGACCGACAGATTCATTTTACCATCGCTATCTTCAAAAATACGCAGGCCGGCGATTTTTTCGGCGAGATAAGCGGCATCCTTTTCATTATCTCCCTGCTCAATCCCCAGCAGCACCAGCAATCCAATGGCAATATCTGCGACTTTTTTTCCTGCTACCGTCACTCCCGCCTTCGTCACCCGCTGTACTACCGCCCGCATGATTTGTCCTTTGCTGATGATTCAGCTCTATCCTTGCGCCAGTTGTCGCAATAAGGCCAGATTTTCCAGATCGTGGCAGTTGTTCTCGCCCGGTGGTGTTTCGATAATTTTGGGACAGTCAGCAAAGCGCTGATCCTGCATCAAATGCCGAAAACCCTCAACACCGATCTTCCCCTGCCCGACATGCTCGTGACGATCTACCCTGGAACCCAGGGGTTTTTTACTGTCGTTCAAGTGAAAGAGCTGCACAAGATCGATACCAATCAACCGATCAACCTGTTCCATCAGTTGTTCGTAACCCCGTGAGGTACTGATATCGTGGCCGGCAGCAAAGGCGTGACAGGTATCCAGACAGACACCAAAACGTCCGGGGGCCAGACGTTCAAGCGCCCAGCCCAACTCCTCAAGCGATGCCCCGAGGGAATAGCCCTGGCCGGCGGTATTTTCCAACAGGATGGTTACCTCATCACCAACTTGCCGGCAAATCTGCTCAAAACTTCGACACAAGGTTGTCAACCCGGCAGTAACCCCTTCCCCCTTGTGCGAGCCGGGATGAATAACCAGTGACTCGATCCCGAGCCGCCGACAGCGATCCAGTTCGTCTAAACAGGTGAGGATCGAGCGTTGCCGCTGGTCCGGATCAGGGCTGGCGAGATTCAGCAGATAACTGCTATGGGCAGCAACATAGCGCACAGAGCTTGCTTGTCGGGCAGCACGAAAGGCTGCGACGGTTGCTTCGGTCAGGGGTGGAGCCTGCCAGCGACTGGCATTACGGGTAAATACCTGGATGGCGGTAGCACCGATGATGCCGGCGCGGGAAAAAGCTTGTTCCATTCCCCCGGCAACCGACACATGGGTGCCGAGCAGCAATCGAGAGGTTGCAGGATCAGCCATCAACACATACCTGTACGCCACCGGCCGAGCAAGGGCGCAATGTCACCCACCGCCTGAAGATGACTGTCGACCCAGGAAACATCTCCAATAGCCCGGCCTTCAGGGGCAACCAGGACGGTGGTCATACCGAATGCTTTTGCCGTTTGCAGATTCTGCAACTGGTCTTCAACCATGACACAGTCTTGTCCCTGCAGAGCAAGCCGGCCCAGCACCTGCCGATAGGGGTCGGGGTTGGGTTTGGGCTGGTATCCCGCAATCCGGATATCAAAGACATCAACAAACAGATCATCAATACCAAGAGCGGCCAGGACCCGATCGGCGTGACAACGCGAACCGTTGGTAAAGACATAGCTGGGGATGCCGGAATCCTTGAGAACAGCGCGCAGGGCAGGATCAGGCACCAGACGACCAGCAACATCGACATCGTGAACGTAGTCGAGATAATCCTCCGGATCGATCTCATGATGACGAATCAGTCCCAACAAGGTGGCCCCGTAGTCGTGCCAGTAGCGACGCCGCAAGCCATCAACCTCCGTCAGGGCAATACCGGCAATCTCCTCCATGTAGCGATTGATGCGCACATCAATCAAAGAAAACAGATCACAAACCGGCGAATAGAGGGTGTTATCCAGATCAAAAAGTACCGCTTTCATCGTCTAACCTTTTTGTAACTGTTCAGCTATGGCCATGCACCGGGCCGGGGGGTCCTGTAACAAGGGTGTTTGTCGCCATGGACGGCGACAACAAGCGGTCAGGAATGACGAAAAGCGTCCCTTGCCATAGGAACCCCGATCCGATGCTGAACTAGATACACCTTTTTTAGCCTGGGGCATAAATTCCGCTGAATACTTCGACCGCCGGACCGGTCATCAACACCTCCCCATCGCCAAGCCACTCCATGGACAGATCTCCACCTCGCAGATGGTTAGTAATTTTACCCTCGGTCCGGCCGGTCAACACTCCGGCAACTGTCACTGCTGCCGCGCCGGTACCACAGGCCAGGGTTTCTCCAGCACCACGCTCCCAAGTGCGTTGAATCACCTCAGCAGGCGAAAGGATCTGGACAAATTCAACATTGGTGCGCCTGGGGAACCAGGGATGATGCTCGATCAGGGGACCAATCTCGGCGACCGGAAACTGCTCCACATCATCGACATAGATCACCGCGTGGGGATTCCCCATAGATACACAGGTCAATTCGAGGAGCTGGCCGGCAAGCTCAAGGGGGACATTGAGCGCCTGCTCGTTGGCTGGGCCGGTCATCGGTAGTGTCGCACGGGTTAACCCGGGTCGCCCCATAGCAACGCGCACCCGCTCCACCCGACCGGCGTTACCAACGAACAGGTTAAGTGCAAGAACACCATGGCCGGTTTCGATCCGGATGTCGGTTTTTTGCGTCAGACTATGGTCATAAGCATATTTGGCAACACAGCGAATGCCGTTACCGCACATCTCCGCCTCGCTGCCGTCGGCATTGAACATACGCATACGCAGATCGGCACAGTCAGAGGGCAAGATCAGGATCAGTCCGTCTGAACCAACACCAAAGTGGCGATGACTGATATGCTGAGCCAGGTTCACAGGATCATCAATCTGTTCTTCAAAACAATTGACATAAACATAATCGTTACCGGCGCCATGCATTTTGGTGAACTTCATTGTTTCATCACTCCATTTTCCCTGCTATCCGACTCCATCTTCATCACTGAACATATACATATTATCCATGGTTGTCGCTACCTGACTCTCTCTGCTACTATAAGGGTTAAGTTCACACGGCTCAACCACTTACCGCCAAACACAGGAGAAACAATGGCCTTTTTTCTCAAGACCAAGATCTGGCAGACCGGCTCCCTTGACTGGTGGGGAATGATCGACAACGAGGACATCTTTCTGGGTTCCCGCGAATTTCCCCAGCCCCCTGAAGAAGGAGATGAATGGGTGGTACACAAAACCGGAGATCACTTTAAAATTATCGATATGGAAATCCGCCACCTCGGTAAAAAGGAACCGGTGACTTACCCATGGTAGCCCTCGAAATTGTCCAGCTCAAGACAAGTGATATGGAGAATTTCTCCTATCTGGTCTACTGTCCGCAAACCCGCGAGGGTGCCATCGTTGATCCTTCGATGCGTCCGCAGCTCGTGATGGATGAAGCTGCCGGCCGTAAGGTGAATGTGCGACTTTTACTCAACACCCACGGTCATCAGGATCATATCAAAGGCAACGGCGACATTCTGGCCGCCGGCGCAATTCAACTCGCCGCGCACCCGGATGCGGTTCCCGGTGCCGATATCCCGTTGGCAGAAGGAATGCAACTGACCATCGGCAATTCATCCGTTACCGTCATGTACACACCGGGACACTCCCCCGGTTCAGTGGTGTTTGCCACAACAGATGCGATTATATCCGGTGACACCCTGTTTGTCAGCCGCTGCGGCCGGGCTGATCTGCCCGGCAGTGACGTACGCCAGCTTTACACCAGTCTGCAGCGGCTGAAAAAGCTGCCGCCAACGACGAGGGTCTATCCTGGCCACGACTATGGTCCAATGCCGAATTCCACCATCGTCTGGGAACTTGAAAACAATGAGTTCATCAAATGCCCCGACCTGGAATCCTTTATCGCTTTAAGAATGGGATAAATTATTTTTTAGGTGCAACCTTGACAACACGGGTTCCTGCGAGCTGGTCATTCCAGCCACGTCCGTCGCCGCTGAACAGTAACTGCAGATAGCCTAGGCCGAAGGGAAGAAGCTGTAGCAGCCCGCCGACACTGCGCAAAAAGGCTTGGGGAAAGCTCAGTGGCTCAGCGTCTGTGGTTTCGACCTGCAAGCTGGTCAGCATTTTGCCGGGAGTCTGTCCGGCGAGGAAATGAAACAGGGTAAAATATCCGAAGGTGAGAGCAAAAAGTATCAGAAAATAGGGCACTGACAGGTCAATAAGCGTGTCCATGGTCGGCAATGGTCCGGTTTCTCTGGACATGGAAAGCTCGGCCGCAACAACGAAGCCGAGTCCAATAACAAGGAGAATCACCGCATCGTAAATAAAGGAAGCAAAGCGTCCACCTAAAGATGCCGGCAGCACTACCAGCACAGCAGCTTCACTGTCCGCTTCGACTGCTGCTTCCTCAGGCACAGACCGGGGGCGGTCCTGGACGACATCAGATGCCTCGAATGAAGCCTCTGCAGCAACAGACTCGGGCGAAATATCTTCTTCAGTAGTTGCCTGATCGTCCGCCCACCGTTGCGCTACAACGGAGGGGGCAACCACTTCTTCAGCCGTCGTTGAGACGGGAGCAGGACTAGTGGCTACCGGAGTCCCCACCATAGGTGCAGACTCCGGTAAATCAAAAGGGGCGGAGGGGCCCTCCGCAGGTCCCTTAGGTTTTTCCGATTCAGTATCCTGGTCCACAACATCCCGGTCCTCAACATCCTCAGCATCAAATCCGAAGTCCTCTTCCAGGTCGTCGTCAGCTTCGGGCAGGTTGAAAGCAAAGTCTTTTTCCTGCGCCTCTGCAGCTTCGCTTCCGGTCGTAGACTTAGGCGCGTCAAGGGACTCTTCCATGTCGTCTTCTTGCGGAGCCTCTTCAAACAGTTCATCGAAGGAGAGATCTTCTTCTTCGCTGCTTTCGCCCATAAAGTCGAAACCGAAGTCATCTCCAGCGGCGTTCTCTTCCACGGCTTCCGGAACTTTAGCAGCAGCAGAAACATCTGCGGCACCGAGCGCCGTTGCGGCGGCTAACTCCGAGGCCTCATCGCTAGCTTGAGCCAGATCGGTTGCCATTACTGCGGTAGCACCGGGAAACAGAACACTTTTGATGCCAAATTGCTGCTTGAACTCTACCAGATCCTTGCCACACTTTTTACAGCTGTCGAGGTAATCAAAGCTGTTGTAGCCACACTTGGGGCACTTCATGACATGTCCTTTCCAGATGAATAGGTTCGCTAACTTGAGCCTGTACTACCGGATAAATCCCCATAAAGATATTGTAAAACAGCGATTATCGCAAGCCCGGCGGTCTCTGTACGTAAAATTCTCGGTCCCAGACTGACAGGTCGATAACCGTGCGAGACCGCCTCAGCCGCCTCTGCTTCGGTGATTCCGCCCTCAGGGCCAACGATGACCGAAATCTGCCGGCATCTATTATCGCCCAAAACATCAGCTAATGGCGTCTCACACTGCTCCCACAGAAGGAGCTTCAGATCCGCCGGATCTTCGCGCAGAGCATCTTTCAAGGAGTTACTGCACTGCAAGCCGGGCAGATGATACTGGCCGCTCTGGCGAGCCGCCTCCTGAATAATCTTTTGCCAGCGTAACGACTGGCGCGAGTTGCTTTTAAAGCGGACAACACTCCGCTCAGTGGTGACCAGGTGAAATTGGCTGACTCCCAGCTCTGTCCCCTTTTGCAGGATCAGCTCAGTTTTACCTCCCTTGGGAACCCCCTGAATCAGTCTGATCTGACAGGGGGCCGGCAAACTGTCGTGGATGTGACACAAACAGGCACGACCATCATCCTGCAAAACCGCCTCAGCAACCCGGCCACTGCCATCAAAAAGCCGAAATGTCGCTCCTGCTTCGAGACGTAGTACGCGAGTCAGATGATGCTGGACATCCTCAGGCAACATGATGCTTTCGTTCAGTCTAAAATCCACATCTGTTACCAAAAAACTTCTCATGTCAGTTGCTGTCGTTGATACACCAGACAGACCCAATCTTCACGGTAACGTGCCGCCATCGCGTTCAAATCTGTACCGGCAAAGGCTGCTGTGACCAGGGATTCCTTTTCCTTGAGGATGCCTGATAAAATCAGCCACCCTCCGGGCTGCAGGTGTTGCAGCAACGCCTGCTTGAGGCGGATATTTTCCTCGGCAAGGATATTGGCAACCACCAGGTCATACACACCATCGATCTTTTCCAGAGGATCGCTAGTGATCATTACCCGACCTGCAAGTTTGTTGCGCGCGACGTTTTCCCGCGCGACCTCACAAGCAACCACATCGATATCGGTTGCAACTACCCGCTCACACCCCAGGGCCGCAGCTCCTATTGCTAATATACCCGATCCGGTACCGACATCAAGCAATTGCAGGGAGCGTTGATGTCCCTCAAGTTGCTCAGCGATGGCTGCCAGACACAGTCGCGTGGTGGCGTGGGTTCCGGTGCCAAAGGCCATACCCGGATCAATTTCGATAGCTGTCTGGGCTTTTCCGACCAAAGGGGTTTCCCAGCTAGGATGAACAATCAGGCGATTGCCAACCTGAAAACTGGTAAAGTTTTGTTTCCAGCTCTGAGCCCAATCAACCGGCGGTAAAGATTGACTCACAGTCAAATCGACGGAACCGGGGACAAACACCGGCAACGCAGTAAAAGCCAGCTCTAGCTGCTCAAGCAGTGATGCAACCGGGACCTCCGGGGCAAAATAGGCCGTCAGGGTGTATTCTTTATCCACATCCAACGGGTTATCGGGCACATCAAAGGTATCCAACTGTTGATCTTCGACCACGATGCCACAGCACTGCTGTTCCATCAGCACTGCGCATGCGATCTCAACCAACCCTCCCTTGACCGTAACATCTATAGAAGAATAGTTTTCTTTCATGTTCACTAATTAACAGAAACTATATATAAAAATCAACAGATAATCTCCTGCTTGCCCGGTTTTACCCAACAAGGGGACAAAGATCCAGTCGCATCGCAACTTTACTGATAACTCAGCTCCTGCGGAAAAATTAAAAAACACTATTATTATCCTTGCGCTCCATATCCCAGTCTGCTAAAGTCTCCGAAAGCTTCTCATGAGCGTTCACTACTCAAGAAGCCCACTGCATGACTTGTCCTGTGAAATAAGTGGGTTACGGCCTTTGAGTGCTTCAATGGTTCACCCTTATACATTAGAACCAACTGCACACATCATCTTAGTCGGTTACAATTTAAAGGAGACCGCCCATGCGTATCCTGGTGGTTGAAGACGAAAAAAAAGTCGCTGGTTTTATCAAGCGTGGCCTCGAAGAGGAAGGGTTTTCTGTCGATCTGGCTGAGGATGGCGAGAAAGGAATGTTCCTGGCCACCACTGGAGATTATGACCTGATTCTGATGGACGTCATGCTCCCAAAGATGGATGGGCTCAGTGCAATTCAATCCCTGCGCGAGAAAAACATCAGTACCCCGATACTTTGCCTGACGGCCAAAGACAACGTCGAAGATATCGTCGCCGGCCTTGACAGCGGCAGCGATGACTATCTGACCAAACCTTTTGCCTTTGCCGAGCTGATATCTCGCGTTAAGGCTCTGATCAGGCGCAACGCACGGGATCGCGGGGCCGAACTGTTGTTTGCTGATTTACGCATCGACCCGGTATCGCATAAGGTCTGGAGAAACGACAAGGAGATCGACCTCACCTCTAAGGAATATGCCCTGCTAGAATACTTCATGCGCAACCCTAATCAGGCGTTAACACGCACGATGATTGCTGAACAAGTGTGGGATTACACTTTTGACACCTTCACCAACATTATCGATGTTTATGTCAATTATCTGCGCAAAAAAATTGATCGCGGCTTTGACACAAAGCTGATCCACACGGTACGAGGTGTCGGCTATGTGCTCAGGGAGTCGGAATAGATTGTCCCTCCTTACAACTTTCCGCAAACAGTTCTTATCGCCGCCCCTTATGGCTCTGGCTTTCATCCTGGGAATTGGCGGTTTTTTGTGGCAAACCTCCCTTTATCAAGGAAGGCTTGACCGCATTGACACAGAATTGCAATTGACGGCCAACACGCTTGACTATCTCCGGCAAACCCTGCCACTAAAAGAAGTAACGACAACCACTTCATGCGAATCGGTCACGGCACCTTTGCAACGGCTACTTAACGAGTGGTACTTTGCCCGCTACTCACCCAAGGGTGAACTGATCTGCCTGTCTACGTCGGGGACCAATCCACAGGTTGCCATGCCGGACCAACTACCGACAGACAACAAGACTTTCTTTTTTACCGTCAGCCAGAACAAAACCCACCGTGCCCTGGCGTGGCCGATAAAAGATTCAGATGAAATCATCGCATACCAACTCTTAAGTACTGACCTTGGCTCCTACTCGGCACAACTGTTACGCTGGCGGCTGGTATGGCTTCTTGGATCGCTCCTTATCATGACGGCCGCCGCACAGTATTTTCTGTATTTGCAAAGAAAACACAAGCCCCAGGATTTAAAGCGGTTGCTAAGGCATATTGACGACATCAGGCCTGATCACCCCCCCCGGCCTTTCGCCATAGACCAGCTCAACTCGCCGGAATTTCGCCAACTCGCCGAAAGTTGTGATCGATTGAGCGAGCGGATGTTTTCCTCTCTGCATCGAGCCCGTCAGTTTGCTGCACACGTCGCCCATGAATTGCGCACACCCCTGACAATTTTGCGTGGTGAAACGGAAATTGCCCTGCGCCGCAAAAGTGAAACTGCCGATATCCGCCAGGTGCTTGAGTCCAATCTGGAAGAGGTCACACGTATGAGCTTTCTGGTTGACGATCTGCTGACCTTATCCAAAAGTGATCTGGGAGAGATTCCGCTCCAGCCGACCGCCATTGATTTGCATCAGTTGCTTAACGACCTTAAACGTCAGGGGCAGGTTCTTGCCCGGGAAAAAGAGATTTTAATTGAGCTGGACTGCCCCGACGATGGGACGACTTCTATTCACGCTGACGAACTGCGCTTAAG
>JAWOFG010000052.1:0-41337 GCA_046482365.1 Pelovirga sp.
ACCCCCTGCTCCTCGGCAGCGATGATGTAGTTGGCCATGATCGGCAGTACCGCACCGTTCATCGTCATGGAGACCGACACCTTGTCCAGCGGAATATCACCGAAGAGGATCTTCATGTCCTCAACCGAATCGATGGCGACCCCGGCCTTGCCGACATCACCGACGACACGCGGATGGTCTGAGTCGTAGCCGCGGTGGGTGGCCAGGTCAAAAGCCACCGACAGTCCCTGCTGACCGGCGGCGAGGTTGCGCTTGTAGAAAGCGTTGGACTCCTCCGCAGTGGAAAAACCGGCGTACTGGCGTACCGTCCAGGGACGGCCGGCATACATGGTCGCCATCGGCCCGCGGATAAAAGGGGCGAGGCCGGGCAGGGTGTCGGTATGGGGCAGGTTAGCGGTGTCAGCCGCGGTATAAAGCGGCTTGACGGTAATGCCTTCAGGGGTGTCCCAGTTGAGGACGGAGAGGTCCTCGCTTTTTTTCTCCTTTTTGGCCTGGGCTTCCCAGTCGGCCAAGGTTTTTTTATCGAATTGGCTCATGGTTTTAAGCTTCCTTCCTTAAAAATGGAATGTTCTGGGCACAATCTTTTTTAGCCACCAAGGCTCCAAGTCCACCAAGAGAAGCAAAAGGCTGTACTGACCCGGTGTATAAATATCTGAATCCTGCGTTGGTGTAGGGGCGCGATGAATCGCGCCCCTACATTTCCATATTTAACCGCCACAGCAATAAGAGCTTTTGATGTTAAACCATCATTTCTTGAACTTCTTGGAGCTCTTGGTGTCTTGGTGGCTATTTATATTAACGGGTCACCACCGCGAGAACTTGAACGGGTTCCCCATCCTTCGCCAACAGGCGGTGTCTGACGGTTGAATCAAAATAAACGGCATCCCCTTCTTCAAGGGAAAAGCGTTCATCATTGAGAATGAACTCGGCATTACCTTTGAGGATCAGCAAAAACTCCTCTCCCTCATGATTATAAAGGGTCTCTTCCTGAGCGCGTTCGGTGACGGTGAGGACGAAAGGCTCCATCTTTTTGTTGCGCTTGCGGTACGAGAGGGTTTCGTAGGTATAGCCGTGGCTGGTGCCGTCCTTGGAAATGACGCGGCTGACAATACGTCGATCCGCGCAGCGAACGATCTCGTAGCGGTTGGTCTCTTCCCCCTCCTCAAAAAAATGACTCATCTTGATATCGAAGAAGCGGGCGATCTTCGACAGGGTGGCGATGGGGGGGGAGACGTTGTTGTTTTCGATCTGGGAAATCAATGCCGGTGAGAACCCGGTTTCATTGGCGACATCCTGCAGGGTCAGCTTGCGCTGCTTGCGCAGGGTTTTGATTTTCTGGCCGATGTTGAAGTCCATGTGGTCCCTTGCGATTGCAGCAATATAAAGCTGTTTTGTTCCCGCTTCGTATAGCGAACATGGTCAAAAAAGTCAACTGGAATAACTTTAATCACAGTAAAAATAATCAGGGAATTCTGCCTCTCAATTAGCTCAAGGCCTGCGGATTATTCTGGCTTTGATGGTAGTTTTTGGAGGCGTTGTGGGGGGTTGGGCGAGGTGTTAGCAAAAGGCTTTTATTTAAGTCTGACTTAAATATATGACCTTTACCAATTCATCCTGCAAGAACTTGTTTTTTTTTGCTTGACAATCGTCGAGCAGGGATTAATATTACCCGTTGTTAGCACTCGATCAGGTTGAGTGCTAACAAGCGTAAAGGAAGGGTCGGTCGCAACATCATGCCCGATTCCGGATTCGTTGACAACTGTTGCGGATAAAATTTTCCGCGGATTGAAGCTTGAAAGGAGAGCACATCGTATGAACATCAGACCAATGCAGGATCGTATCATCGTCGAGCGTGTCGAAGAAGAAACCAAAACAGCCGGGGGCATCATCATCCCTGACACGGTTTCCAAAGAAAAACCCCAGGAAGGTCAAGTCGTTGCCGCCGGTAAGGGCAAAATGACCCCCGAAGGCAAGGTGCTACCCCTTGATGTCAAAGTGGGTGACCGCGTGCTATTCGGCAAGTATGCCGGCAGCGAGATCAAGGTCGACGGCAAGGAGTATCTGATCATGCGCGAGGACGATATCCTCGGCGTTCTCGCCTAGCAGGCTTTTGCCTCTGGCGCTGAGACACGATCTGACAATCATTACTTATTTGTAAACGGAGGATATAAATTATTATGGCAAAACAACTCTTATTTTCACAGGAAGCTCGTGCCAAGATTCTCGACGGTGTCGCCGTTCTGGCTGACGCGGTTAAGGTAACCCTCGGTCCCAAGGGACGTAACGTCGTGATCGACAAGTCCTACGGTGCTCCGTTGATCACCAAGGACGGTGTGACCGTGGCCAAGGAGATCGAACTCGAAGACAAGTTCGAAAACATGGGCGCGCAGCTGGTCAAGGAAGTCGCATCCAAAACCTCTGATGTCGCCGGTGATGGAACCACCACCGCAACCGTGCTGGCCCAGGCGATCTATCAGGAAGGCGTCAAGCTGGTGACCGCCGGTCACAACCCGATGGAGCTCAAGCGTGGTATCGACAAGGCGGTTGTTGCTGCCGTTGAGGAGCTGAAAAAGATTTCCAAGCCGGTCAAAGACCACAAGGAAATTGCCCAGATTGGTACTATTTCTGCCAACAGTGACGAGACCATCGGCAATATCATTGCCGAGGCCATGGAAAAAGTCGGCAAAGAGGGCGTTATCACGGTCGAAGAAGCCAAGTCGATGGAAACCTCCCTGGAAACGGTTGAGGGGATGCAGTTCGACCGCGGCTATCTTTCTCCGTACTTTGTTTCCGACGCCGAGCGCATGGAGTCAGTTCTTGAAGATCCGTTGATTCTGATCCATGACAAGAAAATCAGCAACATGAAGGATCTGCTGCCGATCCTTGAGCCGGCTGCCAAGCAGGGCCGTCCGTTGTTGATCATTTCTGAAGATGTCGATGGCGAAGCGCTGGCCACCTTGGTGGTTAACAAGCTGCGTGGCACCATCAACGTCTGCGCCGTCAAGGCCCCCGGCTTTGGTGACCGTCGCAAGGCGATGCTCGAAGATATCGCCGTGCTGACCGGTGGCCAGGTAATTGCCGAAGAAGTCGGCTTCAAGCTCGAAAATGCCACTATCGATATGCTCGGAACCGCAAAGCGGGTTGTTATCGACAAGGATAACACCACCATTATCGATGGTGCCGGTGACGAGGTTTCCATTGAGGGTCGCGTTAAGGTGATCCGTGGTCAGATTGAAGAGACCAGCAGCGATTATGATCGTGAAAAACTGCAGGAGCGTCTGGCCAAGCTGGTCGGTGGCGTCGCTGTGGTCAAGGTCGGCGCGGCTACTGAAACCGAAATGAAAGAAAAGAAAGCCCGGGTTGAAGATGCCCTGCATGCGACTCGCGCAGCGGTTGAAGAAGGTATCGTACCTGGCGGTGGTGTTGCCCTGGTCCGTTGCCTGCCGGCTCTTAAGAAGCTCAAAGTTGAAGGCGAGCAGAAGTTCGGGGTTGATCTGGTGATCCGCGCCCTTGAAGCTCCCCTGCGTCAGATCGCGATCAACGCTGGTGTTGAAGGTGCTATTGTTGCCGATAAGGTTCGCAACGGCAAAGATGCCTACGGTTTTAACGCTGCTACCGACGAGTACTGCGACATGATCGAGGCCGGTATCATTGATCCGACCAAGGTCACCCGCAGTGCCCTGCAGAATGCCGGCTCGGTTGCCGGTCTGATGCTGACCACCGAAGCGATGATCGCCGACAAGCCGGAAGATAAAGATGCGATGCCGGCAATGCCTGGCGGCATGGGTGGTATGGGTGGCATGGGCGGTATGGGCGGCATGATGTAAGCCCAAAAAGCCTCACCTGAAGTTAAGTAGAACAGCAAAGCCCCCGTCGAGAGTTAATACTCGGTGGGGGCTTTGTGTTGTCACTGATAATCTAAAAACTATTAGCCACCAAGGCTCCAAGGACACCAAGAGAAGCAAACAGGCTAAATTGTTAGAGGCAAAAGCTTTCGATTTTAAACCATAATTCTTTGCGCTTCTTGGTGCCCTTTGTGTCTTGGTGGCCAACAGATTATGTATGCTTTGATGTGAGACTTTCAGCGTAGCAGCATCTTGATCGATTCTTCCCGGGGCATGGGGGGGACGGTCAGGCTGGAGTTGTTGTCATGAGCAAAACAGAGGACCTCTACCAGCGGTTCATCCTTGCCCTGGCCGTATGAAGCGACAATGGCTGCAGCGCGCTCCAGGGTGGTCTGCTCAGCGTCGCCACAGAATACGCCTAAAGGTCCACTGAAATCGCGGCAGCGCATCAGTAGCCTGGATGCTGTCAAAAAACCCTCCAGCGCCTGATTGTCTTCCTTGTTTCTGCCGACCACCAGTTTGGCGGTGGGGCTCAGTCGGAACTGGCGACCGATCTTGAGCAGTTCGACATCGCTGACGTCGGCGCCTGCATGATGGCTGAAGAGATCACGCAGTTGATTGGAAAAGCTCTTTTCCGTCAGTAAACAACCCCCAGCAACGGCGGGGAGCTCCTTCAACCCCCATTCTGTGGCCAGGGCTTGCTGACGTTTGCGTGAGCGCCCCTGGATATCGAGCAGTTGCTTGCGATCAACCAGGCCGTTTTCTTCCATCACGGTTGGCGGCAACAGGCGCGCACTTAAAGGGCGCAAAATCCGTTCAGGAAAACCGGAGTGTTTGGCTACCGCCTTCAGGGCGGTGGAATTCTGGCTCATGGGACGCTGCCCCAGAACCTCACCGGAAAAGAGAAAATCAAAGCCACCTTCCTGCATTTTTTCACCGGCGAGGCGGAACATCATGGCATGGCAGTCGATGCACGGATTCATATGGCGACCGTAGCCATATTGGGGCTGCTTGAGCATCTTAAGATGAATGGTACTGATGTCGGCAATGATCAGGGGGTGACCGATGGCTGCGGCGGCTTTGCGCGCTTTATCGGCACCAAAAAATGGGGTGACAAAGGATATGCCGGTCACCTCAATTCCCTGCCGCATCAGGACCATGGCAGCGAGAGTGCTGTCGAGGCCGCCCGACATGAGGCCCAGAGCTTTGGTCATTGATTACTTCTCCTGTGTGGTTAATTAAAAAACCCCGCCGGTTAAGAGGCAGGGTTTGTTGTTGGTGGGTATAGTGGGTAGTGGGTAATGGGTAATGGGGTCAGGATTGTTTGTCCTGCTCCTTTTCTTCTTCCTTGAGTTCTTTTTTCTTCCGGGCGGCGACTTCTTCGATTTCCCCTTCTTCAATGTCCTCGTCGTTGTCGTTTACCCCTTTTTTGAAATTGCGTAGCCCTTTGCCCAGTGCGCTGCCGACCTGTGGCAATTTGCCGGCACCGAAGATGATCATTACCAGTACCAGGATGATGAGCAGTTCCTGCGTTCCCAGTCCGAACATGGTGTTCCTCCTTGCTTAAAGAACTGCGAAGATAGAATACAGGAGTCAGGAGACAGAATTCAGAAGAAGGCTTAACCTTCTATATTCTGTATTCTGTATTCTGTATTCTGCTTCTGTAGTTTATCGTTTCAGACCGCTGAAGATACACCGACTGAAGGAAAAAAACAATCATCCATAGCAAGTGGGAACAGATTTCTTTTGCTGCTGCTGAGCGCTTAAGGTATTTTGTCAGGGTGTTTTTATCTCGGACATTGATAGGAGTGGATATGGTGAAACGACAACTGATTGAAGTGATGTATCCGGATGGAACCAGTGGTCAGGTCAGCAATGATGTCCTTGATGTGCTGATTGCTACCGGAAAGATACTGAAATTTTGCCGTGCAGACGGCTGGGTCGATATCGTGCGTGATCAAGCTTGCTTGCGTGACTACCGCAGCGATGGCGGCTTTAGCGGTCAGGATCGGCGTTCGCCGTGGCAATCAGCAGGGACGGACGCGGATGTTTAAGTGCGAGTCCGTCCCTGACTGTGTTGTTTAGCCGATGCGCTCGAGACGTTCCTGCTCGGTTTTACATTCGATACACAAGGTCGTCACCGGGCGGGCGCGCAATCGCTCGGGACTGATTTCAACGTCGCAGCTTTCGCAGTGGCCGTAGCTGCCATCGTCGATGCGCTCTAAAGCCTGGCGAATCTTGCTGATCAATTTGCGCTCGCGATCGCGAATGCGCAGCTCAAAATTGCGGTCCGATTCAAGCGATGCGCGGTCCGTCGGATCGGCAAAGTTAACGTTTTCCTCATTCATTTCGGACACGGTTTTTCCGGCTTCCTGCAGCAGCTCCTCGAGCTGACGGTTCAGCAGCTCCCTGAATTCCCCCAATGTTTGCTTGTCCATATATCTCCCCTTGCTGTTCCTTTTGTGGGCCGGGTCGGCAGCCGTTAAAAGGTAACGGTTAACGATGGTTAAAAAACACTTCGCAATTGTACCGCGATGACCAGTAACAAAACGGCGACAGCGAGCCAGGCAGAAAAGATATCGCTGCATTTGCGGGGTGGATCAGCCGCCAGTTCACGGGCTTCATCGCTTAAGGTTGGTTGTGGTACCAGTTCAATCAGCCGACGAACCAGTTCGTCGAAACGGTCATAGCTGTTAGAGATGATCATAAAACTGTTTTCGGTTGTCAAGCTGATGAAAACGCGTTTGCGGACCCTGACCGCATCAACCGAGGTGAGATCGTTGAAGTTGAGCTGTTTTTTGCCGAGGGTTCGTTCCATCAGGATATGATCGTTGTGCAGATGTACCCGGCGGCGGCTGCTCTCAATGAAAATTAACAGGGCTGGAGCGATGAAAGCAGCAAGCAGATAAAGACGACCGGACGGCAGTTGTGTTGTCATGCCGATGAGCAGCAATGCCACGCCAAGGACAACGGTGATTGCCATGGGGATCAGAAAGCCTTTGCGGATTCTGTAGGTGGTATTACCGTTCATAGGGGGTTCCCTTGTTGCCAGGAGAATCAATCGGCATTGCGTTCAAAGGTGCCGCTTTTGCCGCCGGTTTTTTTTAACAAGCAAATCTGCCCGATTACCATCTCCTTGTCAATTGCTTTACACATATCGTAGATGGTTAAGCCTGCGACCGAGGCGGCAGTAAGGGCTTCCATTTCGATTCCGGTCTGGCCGGTGACACTGGCGCTGGCTCTAATGGTAACAATGCCGGCCGCCGCATCGGTGGTGAAATCGACCTCAACCGAGGTCAGGGCCAGGGGGTGACACAGGGGAATGAGGTGTGCGGTCTGTTTGGCCGCCATGATGCCGGCCAGACGGGCGACCGCGAAAACATCCCCTTTTTGAATTGACTGGTCAAGAATTCGCTTCAGGGTTTGGGGTTTCATCCGCACTTCTGCCCCGGCGATAGCCTGGCGGTGAGTGGCCGGTTTGGCGGTAATGTCGACCATGATCGCCTTGCCGTCATGATCAAAATGGGTCAATTGATCACTCATGTTGTTGTCTCCTCAATTTGTATTCGTTGAGTACAGGGGAGTGAGTTTACTCAACGTTAAATAAAAATGATGTCGAGGGCCTCGCTGACCTGGTCGATGCCGGTCAGGCTGATGCCCTCGGGCACCTCGAGATTCTTGATACTCTTGCGCGGCAGGACGCATTCGCTGAAACCAAGACGCGCTGCTTCCTTGACGCGCAGCTCCGGCTGGGTGACGGCTCGCACCTCACCGGTCAGTCCGACTTCACCAAAGATCACCAGCTTGGGGTTAATGATGCGGTTGAGGTGGCTGGAAGCCAGCACCGCAATAGCAGCCAGATCAATGGCCGGCTCATCGAGACGCACGCCGCCTGCGACATTGAGAAAAATATCCTGCCCGGCCAGGGACATCTCGACTTTTTTTTCGAGGATGGCAATCAGCAGGGCGATGCGTTTGTGGTCGATGCCGATGGCCGTGCGCTGGGGGGTGCCGAAGGAACTGGCTGAGACCAGCGCCTGCAACTCCACCAGAATCGGTCGGCTGCCTTCAAGGGCAGGGACGACGACGCTGCCGGCACTCTTGTCGGGACGCTCGGCGAGGAACAACTCCGATGGATTGCTGACTTCACGTAACCCTTGCCCGCGCATCTCAAAGACGCCAATCTCGTTGGTCGAGCCGAAGCGGTTTTTTACCGTGCGCAGAATGCGGTAGGGATAGCCGGGATCTCCCTCAAAATAGAGGACGGTATCGACGATATGTTCCAGTACCCGTGGGCCGGCGATGGCGCCGTCCTTGGTGACGTGGCCGACGATAAAGGTCGGCAGCCCCATGCTCTTGGCCTGGATCATCAGTTGGCCGGAACATTCCCTGACCTGGCTGACACTCCCGGGGGCGGAATCGAGGTTGCTGGTAAAGATGGTCTGGATCGAGTCGATGACCAGAAAGGCCGGTTTGAGTTCAATAATGCGTTGCTTGATCTGCTCCAGCGAGGTTTCGGCCAGCAGGTAAAGGTTGTCTGTGGCAATGTCGAGACGGTCAGCGCGCATTTTGACCTGCCGCACCGACTCTTCAGCGGTAACGTACAGAGCGATGCCGCTGGCGGCAAGGTGAGCAAATGCCTGTAACAGCAGGGTTGATTTGCCGATGCCGGGATCGCCACCGACCAGAATCAGCGAGCCGGGAACAACACCGCCACCCAGGGTGCGATCAAGTTCGCCCAGGCCGGTACGCAGCCGGTCTTCGGAGCGGCAATCGACGGTGGCCAGCTGGATCGGTCGCCCCGGTTCAGCCAGGGCGCGGCTGTGAGTGGCAACCGGTAGTGACTGCTCTTCGACCAGACTGTTCCATTGCTGGCAGTCGGGACAGCGCCCGTGCCATTTGGGACTCTGATAGCCGCAGTGCTGACAGCTGAAAACGGTTTTTGTGCGTGCCACAATAACTCCCGCTTTGGATGCTTGCTACAAGGAGTCGCCATCCTATTCTTAATGACCTGAGGGTGTCAATTAATCGCTCTTGTGCTCCTGCGATTGTTTATGTGACTCTTTCCTTGTGGGGTGGCGATGTGTTTATAATCCAAAAATAAAGTGGTTATCCACGGAACACACGGAACACACGAACAACACCAAAAATGATGGATACCTTCGTAGCCCAGGGCGGTTTCCCCGCCCTGGTCGCGGAAACTATTATCGGACAAGGTTTGGCTTAGGAGGCGTCATGCTGGAAACAGGGGTCAATTACGAGGAGCTGCTGGCGGCGCTGGAGGAGTTTGGTCTGCCGCAGCGGGCCAGTCTGCGCCAGATTCGCGAGCGGCACCGCGAGCTGGTACGCCGTTACCATCCTGACTGTGGTCAGGGTGATGACCCGGAGCGGATTATTCGGATTAACGCCGCCTATGCGATTCTTAACGACTATGTCAGTCAGTATCAGTTCGACTTTTCGCGTCAGGCTTTTTACGACCGCTATCCGGAAGAGCGGCTGCGTGAGCAGTTTTACGGTGACAATCTGTGGCAGGGCAAATAAGCGTTATTTCACACAAAAAGCCTGTAGCCAGGTGACCGTTGTGTGGTAATCTGACCAGCTTTGTCAGAAGTTACTTTGTATCTATTCAGCACCGGGTCGGGAATCCTATTATGTCAAGGGACGCGATTGTTTCCCGTTGGGTCATCCCTGACCGCTTGTTGTCGCTGTCCATGGCGACAAACACCCTTGCCACAGGATCCCCGACCCTGCGTGAAGGACAGCAGCTGAATAGTTACGTTACATTTTTATTTAGGTGGATGATGTGAAGAATGATCAAACAGCCGCGCTGACCGAAGTCAGTCGCCCCTCACGTTATAGCGGAGGGGAGTTGGGGAGTTTGTGTAAGCCCGACGAACAGGTCGACGTGCGCATGGCGCTGGCCTTCCCCGATGTCTACGATGTCGGCATGAGCCATATCGGTTTTCCGATCCTTTATACCATCCTTAACCAGCTTGAGGGGGTGGCTGCCGAGCGGGTTTTTTCTCCCTGGACCGACATGGAGGTCTGGCTGCGGGAACAGGATCAGCCTCTCTGCTCCCTCGAATCGCAACGGCCGCTGGCGCAATTTGACATTATCGGCTTCACCCTGCAGTACGAGCTCAGTTATACCAACCTGCTGACCATGCTCGATCTGGCCGGTGTGCCGCGTCGCCGCGAGCAGCGTAACGAGGAAGCCCCGCTGGTGGTAGTGGGCGGACCCTGTGCTTTTAACCCGGAACCGCTGGCCGACTTTTTCGATGTGGCCCTGATCGGCGATGGCGAAGAAGCCGTGGTTGAGCTGGTCGAACTGGTGCGTAAACGCCGGCATTTCGGCTGGTCAAAGATGCGTCTTTTAAGTGAATTGGCTCGCCTCGAAGGATTTTATGTGCCGGCCTTTTATCAGGTTGATTACTTAAACGACGGGCGGGTTGGCTCGATCGCTCCGATCAGTGATGAGTTCCCGCCACGGGTGCGCCGCCGCTTTCTTGCTGACCTGGATAAAGCGGTGTTTCCGACCAATCCCATCGTTCCTTTTCTGCAGACGGTGCATAATCGCGTGGCGGTGGAGATTGCCCGTGGCTGTACCCGTGGCTGCCGTTTCTGCCAGGCCGGTTATATCTATCGGCCGGTGCGTGAGCGTGAACCGGAGACCATTCGTCAGTTGATTAACGAGTCCCTCGAGCGCTCCGGCTTTGAGGAAATCTCCCTGTTGTCCCTGTCAACCGGAGATTACAGCTGTATTGAGCCGCTGCTGCAACGCTTGATGCGCGAACATGCCGGGGATCAGGTGGCGGTTTCATTGCCTAGTTTGCGGGTTGGTACCCTGACCCCGGAGCTGATGGACGAGATTAAAAAAGTTCGCAAAACCGGCTTCACCCTGGCCCCGGAGGCCGGCAGTGAGCGCTTGCGTCAGGTCATCAATAAGGGTATCCATGAAGAGGATCTGCTGACCACCACAGCGCAGGCCTATCAGGCCGGTTGGCGCTTGATCAAGCTCTATTTTATGCAGGGCTTGCCGACGGAAACCGATGCCGATCTGGAAGCTATTATCGCTCTGGCCGCGGCGGTTAAAAGAAGCGGCAAAGGCACCGGCGGCAATGATGTCAACGTGGCGGTGTCAACCTTTGTCCCCAAGCCCCATACCCCGTTTCAGTGGGAGGAACAGCTTGGTCTTGATGAGACCCGCCGCCGCCAGTCGTTACTGCGCGATGGCTTGCGGCAGAAAAAACTGCGCTTTAAGTATCATGACGCGCCGCTGTCTTTCCTCGAGGGGGTGTTTGCCCGTGGTGACCGACGCCTGGGCCGGGTGATTGAGGCCGCGACGGATCTGGGCTGCCGTTTTGATGGCTGGCGCGAACATTTCAACTTTGCCCGCTGGCAGCAGGCTTTTGCCACCTGTCAGCTGGAGCCGGAGTGGTATCTGCGCCGGCGTGATGAGGATGAAGTTCTTCCCTGGGACCATATCGACTGTGGGCTGCCCAAGGAATTTTTCAGTGCCGAGCGGCGTAAAGCCCTCGCAGGGGCGCCAACCCTTGACTGCCGTGATGGTGATTGTCATGCTTGCGGGGTTTGTGATTTTGAGCAACTGCGCATGCGTTTTGCCCACGGATCCGCGGTGGAATCGGCTGCTGAGACTGCGGAAGTTGCCTCCTCCCGGGAGGAACCGGAGCGTTTTACCCGGGTTCGTTTGACCTTGAGCAAACTGGGGCGGGCGCGTATGGTCGGACATCTGGAATATCTCAAGATGTTTCAACGGGCGCTGCGGCGGGCCCGTTTGCCGCTACGGTTTTCGCAAGGGTTCCACCCGACTCCGAAGGTTTCATACCTGGAAGCACTGCCCCTTGGCGTTGCCAGTCAGGCGGAACTGATTGATCTGGAACTGCTCTATCCCGTCCCGATTGACAAGGTTGTTGGCGACATCAATGTTCAGCTTCCCGAAGGATTCAAAATTATTGATGGTGCCGTTATTCCCTGGAAGTCGCCTTCACCCTCGGCGGCGGTGACTTCCAGCGGTTATCTGGTGCCGTTGCCGGAGCAGCCACCGGAGGACCTTGAACAGCGTATCAGCAAGCTGCTCAACGCATCACAGCAACTGGTGACGCGCATGAAAAAAGGCGAACCCCTTGCAGTGAATGTGCGGGAGTCACTGGTCGCCATGTCCCTGACTCAAGATGGACTGGAGATTGAGTTGACCAAGGGCGGACCCTTGCTTGTCGCGGCCTGGCTGCTTGATCTGGAGGTGGAGCAGGTACGGCGCCTGGGAGTTGTGAAAACCGGGAATAAGCTGAGAGACTGAAATACTGAATTCAGAATATAGAATATAGAATATAGAATACTACAAGTCAGGAGCGAGTATGACCAAGGAGCTGGTAATCAATACCACCTCCCACGAAACCCGGGTCGCATTGCTGGAGGGAGGGCATATTGCCGAACTTTATATCGAGCGGGAACGGGAACGGGGGATTGTGGGAAATATCTACAAAGGGCGGGTGATCCGGGTATTGCCGGGGATGCAGGCGGCCTTTGTTGATATCGGACTGGAAAAGGCGGCATTTTTGTATGTTGCCGATGTGTTTGATGAAATTGAACAGGTTGAACGCCATATCGACGGCGATGAGGTGGTTACCGGACAGAGCGAAGGGGGAACCTCTCCGCCGTTACCCCCCATCGAGGATCTGCTGAAAGAGGGGCAGGAGCTGCTGGTGCAGGTCTCAAAAGAGCCGATCGGCACCAAGGGCGCCCGGATTACTTCCCATGTCTCCCTGCCGGGTCGCCATCTGGTTTATATGCCGACAGTGGATCATATCGGTATTTCGCGCCGGATTGAGGGTGAAATCGAGCGGGAACGCCTGCGCAAGGTGGTTGAAGAGATGCGTGAGCCGGGTACCGGCTTTATTGTCCGGACTGTGTCGGAAGGTAAAAGCGCCGATGACCTGCGTCAGGATATGGAGTTTCTGGTCGGCCTGTGGAAGAACATCAGCCGCGGGGTCGACACTGTCAGCGCGCCGGAACTGATTCACTCGGATCTGGATGTCACCAGCAAGGTGCTACGTGATATCCTGACCGAAGAGGTGCAGCGTATCGTGGTTGACGACCTCGAAGAATACAATAAGATTCTTCGTTTTCTGCGGACTTTCATGCCGCGCATCAACTATCGGGTAGACCTGTACGAAGCAGAAGAACCGATTTTTGATGCTTACGGACTGGAGGTCGAAATCTCACGCGCATTAGGCCGCAAGGTCTGGCTGAAAAGTGGCGGCTCGATTATCATTGAACAGACTGAAGCCTTAACTGCCATCGATGTCAATACCGGCCGCTATGTCGGCAAGCATAATCTTGAAGATACCATCCTTAAAACCAATCTCGAGGCGCTAAAGGAGATCGCTTTTCAGCTGCGCCTGCGCAATATTGGCGGATTGATCATTATCGATTTTATCGATATGGAAAAAGAGGCCCACCGCGAGAAGGTACACGCCGCCCTGGAAGATGCGCTTAAGGGGGATAAAAACAAAACCAATATCCTTAAGATTTCGGAACTGGGACTGGTGGAGATGACCCGCAAGCGGGTGCGCGAGAGTATTGGTCGTACCCTCTGTGAGCCCTGCCCCTATTGTGAGGGGAAGGGGTATGTCAAAGGGAAGTTGACCATTATTTATGAAATTCTGCGGGAACTGCATCGCGAACTTGCTGATCTGCCGGCCGGCCCGGTGACCCTGCTTGCGCATCCGCGCATCGCCGGCCTGCTGGTGGATGAGGAGCGCAGTGGTGTTGATGTCATTGAAAAGCGCTTCAATCGCTCGGTCCAGATCAATCCCCATCCGGAGTTTCATATTGAACAGTATGAGATTCAGCTGGGTTGACGCTATTATTGTGACGATTAAATATTGAAACGTAGGGGCGGGGTCACCCCGCCCTGGGCGCGGAAACCGCGCCCCTACACCACCGCATAATTCCGTTATTTGAACACCGGCTTTGATTTAAACGAGACATTCCCTTTTTCCAACGACAGGGTTGATGATGGCACGTAAACCGCGACTGCATTTTCCCGGCGCTATCTACCATGTGAGCCTGCGCGCCAATGGTGCTCAGCAGGTCTGCACCGATGTTGCTGATTGCACCCGCTTGTTGCTGTTGTTACAGGAAGGGATAGAAAAGTTCGGCCACCAGGTTCACGCCTATGTGCTTCTGCCTACTGAAATTCGGTTGGTGGTGGAGGTTGATGAAGTGCCCCTGGCGCGGGTTATGCAGCAGTTGGGGTTTCGCTACACCCGCTGGTTCAATGATCGTCATCAGCAGCAGGGCCATCTGTTTCAGGGCCGCTATAAGGCAATCCTGATTGATCCTGAGCGCTATCTGTTGCCTTTGGTGCGTGATCTGCATCTGGCGGCGGTGACCGGCGCGATTGATAATGATCCGATGCGTTACCCCTGGAGCAGTCATCGTGCCTATTGTGGCCGGGAACAGGTGCTGTGGCTGACCCAGGCCCTGGTGTTTGCCCACTTCGAAGAAACCGGCATCCGCGCGCTGATGCGTTTTCATGCCTACGTCAATGAAGGGCTGGTCGAGCCGGAAGCGCTGAATTTTTATTGCGGTGAGGACTATGATCCCCGGGTCCTGGGAAATAAGGATTATGCCCGCAGTGCTCTCAAGCTGGCACGCCAGTCCTACCCCCCGGAGGTTGATCCGGAACGGTTGCTGGCACTGGTGCTGAGGGATTTCAACCTGACCGAGGCCGAGCTGGCGGCGGCCGGTAAGAATCGTCAATGCGCGCAGGCACGAGCTTTTTTAGGCTGGTTGTGTCTGGAAACGGCCTGTATGACCTTGACTGCCCTGGGTGCGCGGCTGGGACGCGATGTCTCCTCACTAAGCTCGGCGATCCGCCGTTTACAGCTGGCAGCAAAAAAAGATGCACATCTGCTTGAGCATTATCAACAATTACATCAAAAGGCCCTGCAGCCTTAGCCCTGTACCCCTGTACAGCTCCCCTGGTTCAGCCTTCTTCTTCCTCAATTAACTCTTCACCCTCTTCTCTGAAATCGAGCAGGATCATACCACTGAACGTATTGCCACGATAAATCTCGAGCCGCAATAAGCGACCACTGAGATCAACCGAGACCTTGTCCCCTGCAATCGGGGTTGCCAGCTCCGGCCAGTCATCCTTATCTCCGGCAAGGGTGAACCGATAATCGGGCAGGGGTTCGATCCGGACGTGGGAGTTAACCGGCAGGATGGTGCCGGGGATGACCTCCAGCTGATTGCCGTCGATGATCATGGGGATGCTTGTGAGGTCGGCGGCAATCTGTACCGGGCGTGGGTGGAGCAGGGCAAGGCGGTTGTTGCCGTAGTGGATGCGATAGCCCTCTCCTTCAGGCTGCAGGGAAATCAGTGGATTGATCACGCTGATGCTGGTCTGTGGATTGGCGGGCAGAGGGAAATCATAGAGGTTGCGGTGCATCCGGTTCAGATCTAGATGAATGCGCCCCTGCGCCAACGTCATTTGGGCATCTTCGCGAATAACCCGGGCAACGGCCTGGGGGGTCAGTTCAAAATCCCGGCTGAAGGTGATGCCGAGCTGATTCATCAGGGCTTCAAGGGCCAGCAGGTGATAATAGGTGCGGACACTTACCGGGTGGGTTTTGCTGGCTTCGATGGAGAGAGCCGGCTTGCCGTGGCGCAGGGCAAACCAGCTTAAGGATTTTCGCGTCACAGCTTCATGTTCCAGCGTAGCAGTACGCATATTCTTGATCTGGAAAAGGTCGTCGGAGTCAGAAACCCTGGGTTCAATCCGGGCGGCAACAATTTCTGCCAGGCGCAGAAGCTCGCCGAAACGGGTGCCGGGCAGGTGTTCCTGGTCGATCACAACCGACTGTCCCCAGCTGTCGGGATTCTTTAGCCGGCTGATCCGCTCGGGGTGATAGAAACCGCTGCCGTCATGGAGGTTGACGAGCAAATCGACCTGCTGATCCAGTACCATGTCCTTGATTCTGGCAATGCTGTCATAAAGGGGGTCGTTGCGCTCGATGTGGGCAAACTTCAGATTCATCTCGCCGCGTTCGCGTAATAGAATGGCCCGGGGGTGAAGATCGGGGACAACCCAAACCTGTCCGGCTTTGATCTGATAGCGGGTGATCAGGGTTGCAGCCGCATGGATACCGCCGGGCTCATCGCCATCGATGCCGGCAGTGACCAGCAGGGTCGGCCCGGGGGCAACCCCGGAGTTGCGGATAAAGGAAAAATCTGCCGACGCTGTTGCCGTGCAGGTAAGGATGAGCATGAAGGCGCACAGCAGGTGGCGTATGCCGGCTGCGACGGGGAAAGTTGATGGGCGCATGGACGATTCCTTCGTAAGTAAGCGGGGAACGAAGGTCTATCCTAGAGAAGGGAGCGGGTCTCTGTAAAGGCTAATTATCATCCCCCGGAGAGATCGACTGGTAGCTCGATCCCTCCGGGTTTTTTGTCCACTTGCTGTCTTAAGGTGTTACTGCCGCCGCCCAGGCCGGGATGACATTGACGGTGATGTCAAAAATCGGAATGGCGAGCAGATAGGTGAAGACGACTGTAATAATAATGCTGAGAATGTTCAAACCGACACCGCTTCTGGCCATCTGGGGAATGGTGACGTAACCGGAGCCGAACACGATAGCATTGGGTGGTGTCGCAACCGGTAGCATGAACGCACAACTTGCCGCTACTGCTGCCGGGATCAGCAACAGCATCGGGTTCTGTCCCAGTCCGACGGCAATGGCAGCGAGGATCGGCATGACCATGGCCGCAGTCGCGGTGTTGGAAGTAAGCTCAGTAAGAAAAATAATCAGCACGGTAACCGCGATAACCAGCACCAGAACCGGGGCATTTTCCAGCAAGGTCACCTGCTGACCAATCCACTCTGCCAGTTTGGTGACCTTGAAGCCTTCCGCCAGAGCGAGGCCGCCACCAAAGAGTACTAGGACCCCCCAGGGCATTTTGCTCGCCCAGTGCCAGTCCATGACAAAGACATTTTTCTTCAAATTAATAGGGATCAGAAACAGGACCAGGGCGCCGGTCATGGCGATGGCCGCATCGGTCACCAGTTTCGGGTCAGTAAACAAAAAGCCAAGCTGCTTGCGAAAAATCCAGGAGAGTGCAGTCAAGCCAAAAACCAGCGCTGTCCAGCGTTCCCCGGCATTCATGCTGCCCATTTTGCGCAACTCTTCCGTGATCAGATCGCGGCCGCCGGGAACTTTTTTAAGTTTCATCGGATTGGCAACCCGGGTCAGCCACAACCAGCACAGCGGAAGCATGACCACAACCAGAGGCACGCCAAAGCTCATCCAGGTTGCAAAGGTGATTTCATAGCCGTAGGTTTTGTTCAGATAACCGGCCAGAACCGTATTCGGGGGGGTGCCGATCAGGGTCGCGACGCCGCCGATAGAGGCGGCATAGGCGATACCAAGCATCAGGTTAAGGCCGAAGTTGAAGTTTCCCTGGGAAAAATCGATGGATTTGTCGAGACCCTCTTTTTTCCCCTCGTCGATCACATGGGCAATAATCGCCAGACCGATCGGCATCATCATAACGGTGGTGGCGGTATTGGAAACAAACGCTGAGAGGGCGGCGGTGGCAACCATGAAGCCGAAGATTAATCGGGATGGAGAAAAACCGACCACCTTGACGATATTCATGGCAATCCGCCGATGCAGATTCCAGCGCTGCATCGCCAGGGCGATGATAAACCCACCCATGAACAGATAGATCAGATGGCTGGCGTAAGGCGCGGTGGCTTTGCCCGTCGCCATGATCCCCATCAGCGGAAACAAGGCGATCGGTATCAGACTGGTGGCGGGTATCGGCAATGATTCACACATCCACCAGGTTGCCATCAATAAAGCGATGGCGGCCATTCTCTGGGCGGTTGGTTCCATTCCGGCCGGGGTTGGAACAATCAGCATCAGGACAAACAGCAATGGCCCCAGCCAGAGGCCGATCATCTGGCGGCGGCTGTATTCACGGGGTTCTCCTTCTTCTATGCCGCCAGGCCCCGATTTGAGGCGAGATGTATGCTCAGCCGGTGCTTCTTCCATCTCATCAGCCAGATCAACATCGCGCTCCTGTTGGTTTTTGCTGAACAGCAGATGTTCTTTGGTCAGGCGCCTGACCATCGCTTTCGGACTGAAAACAAACAGGGATTTGGTTTCATCATGCATTCGCCAGAGGCGATCCCAAACAGGTGCTATCATCGGTTAAACTCCTTTGTGGCAGGTTGAGGGCGCGAAAGAGCGCACAGAATTTTTTTTACAAGCCAACCACCTTCAGCAAAAGCAGCGCCAAAGCTGGCAGTAGAACGATAGATTGCGTTTAAAGATGGTCTAACTTGCTGATTATAAGTGAATTTAAAAAAAGCAGGAAAGGATGTCCCGGTGACTGAATAACGCTGTTAGACACCTGTGCTCAGCGCTGATCGAGGGGGATTTACGCTAAATGTGGCCAAATTTAACCACAAGGGGTTGTTGTCGGGTGCCTATTAAAAAATTTAAAACGTCAGTTGGAAAAGAGATATAATATCTGTTCAGCACATAACTTGAAGGTCCGGCGGTGCAGACGGCAACCTTGTTGCCGAGTCTTTTGAGGTGGTGATAACAGAGAAAAAAGTTCTGATGATTCGTAATCTGTCGCGCAGGGGGAAGATTTTGACCGCAAATTTCTTGACAGGGTCCGGGGGTGTGGTTATAGTCCGGCGTTGCGGCGCAATTCCTGCGTTTGCGGTATGAAGACTTTTCAAGAGGAGAATGTCAACAATGTATGCGGTGATCAAGACCGGAGGCAAACAGTACAAAGTTTCCGAAGGCGACCTGTTCAAGGTCGAAATGATCGATGGCGCGGTGGGTGATACCATCGAGCTCGATCAAGTCCTCATGGTCGGTGGCGCAGAGGTTAAACTCGGAACACCTCTCGTACCAGGTGCCAAGGTTATGGCACAGATCGTTGCCCAGGAAAAAGACAAGAAGATTCTGGTCTTTAAATCCAAGCGACGTGGAGGTAATCGTAAGAAATACGGCCACCGTCAACCCATTACCCGGCTTAAAGTCGCGGCGATTGAAGCTTAAGGAGGCGATCTCATGGCTCATAAGAAAGCTGCCGGTAGTTCGAGAAACGGCCGGGACAGTGCAGGTAAAAGGCTGGGTGTCAAGCGCTTTGGCGGCCAGCAGGTAAGTGCCGGCTCAATCCTGGTGCGTCAGCGTGGTACTACCTTCCATGCCGGCAACAATGTCGGTTGTGGCAAAGACTATACCCTGTTTGCTCTGGTTGACGGGGTGGTGACGTTTGAAACAAAAGCCAAAGGGCGGAAACAGATCAGCGTCTACGCGGCCTGATCCTGTTTTTGTGATGACTGGTTCTGAAGAACCCGGTACTGCCTGTCAGTTGCCGGGTTTTTCAGTTTGAGCACAGGTGCTTCAGGTGTGGGTTAAGGTAATATGAAGTTTGTTGATCAGGTAAAAATCGACGTTAAGGCTGGTGATGGCGGTCGCGGTTGTGTGTCGTTCCGGCGCGAGAAGTTTATCCCCATGGGTGGGCCTGATGGCGGTGATGGCGGTAAGGGTGGTGATGTGGTTTTTATCGTCGATGGCAACCTTTCAACCCTCCTTGATTACCGCTACATGCGCCATTACCGGGCACAAAACGGTTTGCCGGGGATGGGCAAAAATATGCATGGCAAGAGTGGTGAGCGGCTGGAGTTACGGGTGCCGCCGGGAACCTTGATCTATGACGATGAGAGCGGTGAGGTGTTGGCCGATCTGACCAGTGAGAACAGTGAACTGTTGCTGCTTCAGGGTGGCCAGGGCGGGCGTGGCAATGCCCGTTTTAAGACCAGCACCAATCGCGCTCCGCGTCATGCTCAGCCAGGGATTGCCGGGGACGAGAAAACCCTGCGGCTGGAATTGAAGCTCCTTGCCGATGTCGGTCTGGTTGGTCTGCCCAATGCCGGCAAGTCGACCTTGATAGCGGCTATTTCTGCCGCTCGCCCCAAGATTGCTGATTATCCCTTTACCACCCTGATTCCCAATCTGGGGGTTGTGCGTTATGGTAGTTACAAGACCCTGGTGGTGGCCGATATCCCCGGCCTGATCGCCGGTGCCAGTCAGGGGCAGGGGCTGGGTACCCGCTTTTTGCGCCATGTTGAGCGCACCGATCTGTTTTTGCATCTGGTCGATTTGTCCTGTATGCAAAGCGGCGATGCCTTTGATAATTTCCAGATGATCAATAACGAATTGTGCCGGCATGATGAATCCCTGGCCTTAAAGCCGCAACTGGTGGTGCTGACCAAGATTGATGTGCCCGAGGTTCGTGAGCGGATTGAGGAATACCGCCAGCAATTCGAGGCGCTGGGATATCCGGTGCTGGCAATTTCGGCAGTGACCGGTGAGGGAGTCAAGGAGCTGGTTCATACCCTCGGCCGCGAACTGGAGCGGCTCCGCCGTGGTGAGATGGATGAGGATGACGAGTAAAATGGTTCGATTGTCTAAAACCCCGTTTAATCTGGTATAGAATTAAATCTTATGCGAAATGCCTTGTTTGCTCATGTAAAGCGGGTTGTCATCAAGATTGGCAGTGGTGTTATTTCTAACACTGGAGGGCTTGAAAATGATCGGGTGGCGGCCATTTCCGAGGATATCTGCCATCTGCTCAAGCGCGGCCTTGAAGTCGTAGTGGTTTCATCCGGAGCGGTGGCCGCCGGTAAGGGGCAGCTCGGCATTGTCGGGCGACCACAGACGATCCCGCAGAAACAGGCGGCGGCAGCGATTGGCCAGACCCGGATCATGCGCGAATACCGCGAAATCTTTCAGGCCCACGATTTCAATGTCGCCCAGGTGCTGCTGACCCGCGACGATCTCTCGAATCGCCGCCGTTACTTAAATGCCCGCAATACCGTCATGACTTTGCTGGAGTATCATGTCACGCCGATCGTCAATGAAAACGATACGGTGGTGGTGGAAGAAATCCGCTTTGGTGATAACGACAACCTCTCTGCTCTGGTTGCCAGCCTGGTCGAGGCCGATCTGCTGGTGATCCTTTCCGACGTTGATGGCTTTTACGATCGCGATCCCTCAAGCGATCCGTTGGCACGGCTGATTCCGCTGGTTGAGCGGGTAACGCCGGAGATTGAAGCCATGGGTGGCGGCTCCCACGGGGTGCTTGGTACCGGCGGTATGGGGAGCAAGCTCAAAGCGGCCAAACGCGCGGCCTTAAGTGGTATCGGCACGCTGATTGTCAACGGCCGGACCCCCCACATTATCAGCCGGGTTTTTGCCTGCGAAGAGGTAGGAACCTATGTGCTGCCGGCCCAATGCAAGCTGACGGCGAAAAAACACTGGATCGCTTTTTCCAAGAAGCCTCGGGGTAAATTGCTGATTGATGGTGGTGGCAAGCGCGCTGTTCTTTGCGGTGGCAAAAGCCTGTTGCCGTCAGGCATCATCGGGGTTGATGGCGGCTTTGAACGCGGTGATGCGGTGCGCCTGTGCGACCATGAAGGCAAAGAATTTGCCCGTGGCATTACCAGTTATTCGTTGGCTGAAATCTTGCGGATTATGGGGAAGCAGTGCTCCCAGATCGAGCAGGTTCTCGGTTATAAGTATCGTGATGAGGTGGTCTGCCGCGATGATCTGGTGGTGACGGCAGACAAGGAAGAGGAGGTCGGACAATGACGATTGCAGAGCAGATGCGTTCTCTTGCGGTGGCGGCACGCCAGGCAGCGCGGCGCATGGCGACCCTGTCGACCACGACAAAGAATGAATTACTGGTCACCATGGCAACAGCCCTGGAAGCTGATCAGGAGTGGCTGCAAGAGGAAAATAACAAGGACCTGGAGCGCGCCAGACAGTCCGGCATGGCTGCGGCGATGGTTGATCGTTTAACCCTGACCAGTAAGGGTATTATCGCCATGGCCGACGGGCTGCGCGAAGTTGCCGCATTGCCTGATCCGGTCGGCGAGATTACCGGTATGTGGCTGCGTCCCAATGGGATTCAGGTCGGGCGCCAGCGGATTCCGCTGGGGGTCATCGGGATCATCTATGAATCACGTCCTAATGTCACCGCAGATGCCGCCGGACTCTGTCTGAAGAGCGGCAATGCGGTGATCCTGCGCGGCGGCTCCGAAGCCCTGGCGTCCAACCAGGCGATCGGAAAGTTGCTGCAGCAATGTCTGGCCGAACTGGAGCTGCCTGCAGCCGCCCTGCAGGTGGTGACGACCAGTGACCGCAATGCCGTGACCGAACTGCTCAAGCTCGAAGAGCAGATTGATCTGATTATCCCCCGTGGCGGGGAAGGGCTGATCCGTTTTGTTGCCGAACATTCGCGGATTCCGGTGATTAAACACTATAAAGGGGTCTGTCACGTCTATGTTGATGGAGAAGCGGATCTGGTCATGGCCGAAGAGATCTGCCTGAACGCCAAGGTCCAGCGTCCGGGGGTGTGTAACGCCATGGAGACCCTGCTGGTGCATCGTGACAGTGCGGCGGTTTTTATTCCACAGATTGTTGCGGCCATGCATCAGGCCGGAGTCGAGGTGCGCGGTTGTGATAAAGCTCGCCGGCTGGTGGCTGATCTGGTTCCGGCAACGGAGGAAGACTGGTATGCAGAGTATCTTGATCTGATTCTGGCGTTGCGGGTAGTGGACGACTTTGACCAGGCGCGTGAACATATCGAAACCTACGGCTCACTGCATACCGAAGTGATCATCACCAACAATTATCAGCGGTCCCAGCAGTTTTTGCGCGAAATCAATTCCAGCGTGGTGATGGTCAATGCCTCCTCGCGCTTTTCCGATGGTAATCAATTGGGACTGGGAGCTGAGATCGGTATTTCCACCACCAAGCTCCACTCCTTCGGACCAATGGGACTCGAAGATCTGACGACCCGTAAATTCGTGGTGCTGGGTCAGGGACAGGTGCGTCCATAGCAATGCGTATCGGTCTGCTCGGGGGCACTTTTAACCCTATCCATAACGGTCACCTGCACATCGCTGAGGAGGTGCGTAAGAGTTGTCAGCTTGATCAGGTCTGGTTCCTCCCGACCTGGCAACCGCCTCACAAGGAGGTAGCGACGGATGTTTCCTTTGCCGACCGGCTGGCAATGGTTGCGGCGGCAGTGGCCGATCATCCCGATTTTTTTGCTTGTGATCTGGAAGGGCAACGCGGTGGGATCAGCTTTTCGGTTGAAACCCTGACTGAATTGCGCGAAAAGTATCCAGACCACGAATTTTTCTTTATCATGGGGCTCGATTCGTTTCGCGAAATCAGCCAGTGGCATCGCTACCAGGAGTTGTTCGAGCTGGCACATATTGTTGTGACTACCCGACCGGGCTTTGAAGGTACACTTCAGGAGTTGCTCCCGGTTGCTATCGCTGATCGCTTCTGCTATGATTCGCAATCCAAAAAGCTGCGGTTTGATAAGGGTTTTTCCCTCATTCTGGTCGATCACACCAGCTATGATATATCTTCTACCCAGATCCGTCAGTGGGTTGCGCAACAGCGCAGCATTGATGAGGTCGTGCCGCCGGCCGTGAGCTCTTATATTGCCACGCATCAACTCTATGTTTGATGGCGTCGCAAAAACTCACCAACTGCTGCGTTGCTGTTATCGTTTCACTGCTTCGACGTACGTCGGTACGCCTCATTCTTCAACAATCACGCGCCTTGCATTTGGCGCTTTTTGCTTAGCCATCTAACATGATACTTTTGTGAAAGCATCATGTTCAGACGATAAAAAGGGAACGAATTTGCAAGCCAGAGAAATAGCATTTGCTGCTGTCGACTACGCCCGCGACAAAAAAGGGGATAACCTGATTCTGCTTGACCTGCGTGGTCGCTCCACCCTGACCGATTACCTGTTGCTGGTTTCCGGTCGTTCTGATCGCCAGGTGCTGGCAATAGCAGAAAATATTCATACCGAATTCAAGCGGCGCCATCAACTCTATCCCCTGTCGATTGAGGGGATGGACAAGGGTCGCTGGGTTCTGCTTGATTATGGTGATGTGACAATCCATGTATTTCAGCAACCCATCCGTGAGTTTTATGACCTCGAAGGGCTGTGGAGCGATGCTCCTGAGGTTGACCTGGAGCAGGATGCCTGATCGTGAAATTGCGCCTGATCTGTGTCGGCAAGCTCAATGCCTGGCAGCGCGCCGCCGCTGCTGATTACAGCGAACGGCTGCAGCATTATGTCGGTTTTGAAACGGTCGAACTCAAGGATGAGAAGGGGGGGCGCAAAGATTCGCCGGGGGTATTGCTTAAGCGTGAAGGGGAACGCATACTGGCCCGGGTGGGGAGCACAGAACAGGTTGTGGTGCTTGATGAGGGCGGCCGCCAGTTCAGTTCTGAAGGTTTAGCAACGCTAGTGGAAGACGCGATGCTTCATGGGAGCCGGGACTGGTGCCTGATTATCGGTGGGGCCTATGGGGTTGCCACCGAGGTGCGCAAGCGTGCTGATCTGTGCCTGTCCCTTTCAAAAATGACCTTTACCCATCAGATGGCGCGCATTTTTTTGTTGGAACAACTCTATCGTAGCGTTACCATCATTCGACGTGAGCCTTATCATAACCCCTGATCGCATCGGTTTGATCCTTCAGCGGTCAGGGCAGCGTAGAGGAACAAGGTGCAAAGTCAAGAAAAGCTGGAGAAAATAAAGCAGGATTTACTGCGCTTGCGCAAAGAGATTATTGACAGTTCGCGCAAAGCTCATGCCGAATCTCTGACCCTGGGTAATGACGGTGTTGCTGATATTGGTGATATGTCGGCCAACAGTTATTCTCAGGATGTGTTGATGAGTCTCAGCCAGACCCAGTTGGGGCGCATTCGCGATATTGATGCTGCCCTGGCGCGGATTGAGCAGGGCGCCTATGGCATATGTATTGCCTGCGAAGAAGAAATTGCCCCACGACGGCTTGAGGTTCGCCCTTTTTCCCGTTACTGTATTGACTGTAAAGAAGAATTTGAAAAGTTTGGTGAATAATTTGACCCTGTTGCCGATGGTAGCTGGTCCAGCCAGGAGATGGTCATGATTTTAGTCGCTTTTTTTGTGCTGCTGTTTATTGTGTTTGCCTTGGGTTTTCTCTACTTCTGGGGGATCAATCCTGGCGATATCACCGTTTATCTGACCAGTGACACCAGCTACACCGTACCGGGTGCCATTATGCTGATGGCGGTTCTGCTGATCGGCTTGCTGATCGGTAATCTGGTCCATATTGTCAGCGCCTTTCTACTCTCATTCAAGGGGTGGAAGAAAGGGCGTGATCTGCGTAAAGGCGAAGAAATCAGTACTATCTACCGCAGTGGCGTCGGCCGTTTGTTGTCAGGTGACCTGAAAAAGGCGCGGGCCCTGTTGAAGAAGGCGCTGGATCGCGATCCAAGGCGGGTTGACAGCCATCTGGCTCTGGCCAGTGTTGCCCTGCAGGAAGGCAACACCCAGGAAGGGATCGACCTGTTACAGAAGGCACGCAAACTCGACCCCAAGGGGATCGAGGTGCTGTTCAAGCTGGCGACCACCTACGAAGAGCAAGAGCAGTACCCCGAAGCCATGGCGATCTACAAGGAGTTGTTGGCGAGTGATGCTGATAACCGCAAGGCCATGCGGGCGCTACGCGACATCATGAGCAGGCTCGGTCAGTGGGATGATGCTCTGGGGTTGCAAAAGCGTATTCTTAAAGCGACTTCTGCCGGTCCCAAGGTTGAGCTGGAAAAGCAGACCATGTTGCAATTACGTTACGAAGTGGCACGTCAAGCACTGGAGCAGGGGGAACACGACCAGGCGATTGATACCTGTCGCGATATTATCAAGCAGGATGCCGCATGCACCCCGGCGCGGGTCACCCTTGGTGATGCTTACCGTCAGGCCGATCGGGTTGCTGACGCCGTCAAGGTCTATCAGGAAGGATATCGCGCCCTGCAAAAAAGTGTCTTTCTGGCACGTCTTGAAGATCTCTATCTTAATGCCGAAGACCCTGCTGCACTGCTGGCTTTTTATCGCAGCCAGATGGAACGGGATCCGCAGGATCTGCTCCTCAAGCTTTATCTCGGACGTCTGTGCCTGCGTCTGGAAATGGTCGATGAGGCGATGCAGCACCTGACCGACGTGGAGGCCACCGGCATCGATTTTACCAAGCTCCATCTTTTGCTGGCTGAAGGTCAGCGTCGTCGTCATCATATCGATGAGGCCATAACTGAATACCAGAAAGCTCTAAACATAGACAGCCATCTGCTGTTGGGTTTTGTCTGCGAGGCCTGTAATGCCAAGTTTGATGTTTGGCACAGCCGTTGTCCGCAGTGTAAGAGTTGGGACACCCTGGTCCTGCCTGAACGCAAGCAGATTAAGGAGGCGACCATCCTCGATTATCCCAAAATGATTCCCCACGGTGCACGGGAGGCAGTGTGAGCACACCACTGGTAGCTCTGATTATTCTTGATGGCTGGGGGGAAAATGACAGTTGTGTCGGCAATGCCGTCTGTCAGGCGCAAACCCCGGTGATGGATCGGCTGGTGGCGCAGTGGCCACATGCTCATTTAAGTGCTTCCGGGCGGGATGTCGGCTTGCCTGATGGACAGATGGGTAATTCCGAAGTCGGTCATTTGAATATTGGTGCCGGTCGCATTATCTATCAGGATCTGACCCGTATCAGTCTGGCGATTGAGGATGGCAGCTTTTTCAGCAACCCGGCCTTGTCAGCTGTCTGCAGCCAGACAGCAAGTTCAGGCAAAAAGCTCCACCTGCTGGGTCTGGTGTCGGATGGCGGGGTTCATTCTCACATCAGCCATATTGATGCCCTGGTGAAGATGGCCAAGCAGGCCGGTGTCAGCCAGATCTGCATCCACGCCTTTATGGACGGTCGTGATACCCCGCCATCAAGTGGGCGTGGTTTTCTTGCTGATCTTGAGCAGCGTCTGCAACAGCTGGGAGTCGGCAGAATTGCTACGGTGACCGGGCGTTACTGGGCCATGGATCGCGACCATCGCTGGGATCGGGTAGAGCGCGCTTACCGGGCCATGGTGGAAGGTGTCGGCACACAGGTAGGCAGCGCCGAGACTGCCATGGAGCAGGCCTACGCAGTGGGGCAGACGGATGAATTTGTTGATCCCTGCATTATTGGTGAACCGGCAACGATTGATGATGGTGACGGGGTGATCTTTTTTAATTTTCGGGCAGACCGCGCCAGGGAAATTACCCGCGCCCTGACCTCTGTTGACTTCGATGGTTTTGAACGCCGTAAGGTGCCGCAACTCGCCAGTTATGTATGCCTTACCGAGTATGATGAGACCTTCGATCTGCCGGTTGCCTTTGCGTCCGAAAGCTATCCTGATATTCTTGCCGATGTGCTGGCCAACGCCGGGTTGAGGCAGTTGCGGATTGCCGAAACGGAAAAATACGCCCATGTCACCTTTTTCTTCAATGGTGGGGTTGAACGCGCCTGGCCCGGAGAGGAACGGGTGCTGATCCCCTCACCCAAAGAGGTAGCGACCTACGACCAGAAGCCGTCCATGAGTGCGTTCGAAGTGACGGATGAGATGCTCAAACGGGTGGCAACCGGTGACTATCAGTTTATTGTGCTGAACTTTGCCAACTGTGACATGGTTGGTCACACGGGGGTGCTGTCGGCAGCGATTGAGGCAGTTGAAACGGTCGATACCTGCCTCGGGCGGGTCGTCGATGCCGTTGTTGCGGCTGGCGGGGCACTGCTGATCACTGCCGATCACGGCAACTGCGAGCAGATGGCCGATGCCGGCGGCCAGTCTCATACCGCCCACACCAGCAATCGTGTGCCGTTGGTTCTGGTTGACCCACAACGCACCAGGCAGCCTTTAGCTGACGGGATTCTCGCCGATCTTGCTCCGACAGTGATCGAGTTGCTGGGTCTTAAGCAGCCTTCTGCGATGACCGGTCGGTCTCTGCTGGGTAATGCATAGGACAGGTCAACTGTCCGATTCTCCGCTGCTTGCAGCGGGGTAGTTCATTGCAGAAGCTGGAGGGGGGATGAAGCTCTCTGTTTGTTTGAGCTGGCTGAGCTATCTGCTACCGCCCGCATGTCCTTTATGTGGCGGCGGTTTTTCGCGTTTGGCGACAGCGCCCTTTTGCCCCTGTTGTATGGCAACAATCATCTCCTTGCCGCAAGCTCAGTGTTCGTGCTGCGCTCTTCCCTTTGTTTCTTCCTCCACTTTATCACCCCACCTGTGTGGCCGGTGCAGCAAGAACCGACCGGCATATGCGGTTACCTATGCTGCAGCCCTGTATCAGGGACAGCTGCGTAATGCTATCAGTCGTTTCAAGTTTCAGCAGTATCCCAATCTGGATCGTCCCCTTGCCGGTTTGCTGGTGAAATGTCTGCCGGCGCAACTGGACGTTGATCTACTCGTGCCTGTTCCCCTGCACCCTGTTCGCCTACGTGAACGTACCTACAATCAGGCATTGTTGTTAGCCCGCGAGCTGGGTCGTGCGCGCCGCTTGCCGACGGCACACGATGTGTTGAGCAAGTGTCGCAGCACTAGCCCACAGCAGAGTCTGTCAGCAGCACAGAGGCGCGATAATCTGCGGGGAGCTTTTGTCCTGAAGCGGGAGGTCGCGGGGAGAAAAATTCTTCTGGTTGACGATGTCATGACGACCGGAGTGACTGTCGATCTGTGCAGTCAGGTGCTGGTTGCCGGAGGGGCCGAACGGGTCGATGTGGCGGTTGTGGCGCGGGCTCCGTTGGTATAGAGTAACCCTGAAAATTTGAAAAATATTATATTATGTTGGCGACCAATTCAGAAATGGTATAGTGACGAGGCCGAGCAAATAATCATCTAACTTTTTTCAGGAGGCCTGATGACCTCAGAATTTTACCGCCTCATCGCCCACTATCCTCTGGAAAATCTCTTGCAGATTGTTCCGGCCGGAGTCTTTGTCGTCACTCCGGATCAGAAGATTGTTTATTGGAGTGAAGAGGCAGAGCGGATCACTGGCTATGCCGCTGCTGAAGTGATGGGTCGCTCCTGCCTGGAGTTCCATGGAGATTCCTGCTGCCATGATTGTGCCCTGTTTGACACGGCAGTTAGCAAACCGATCCTGGGAAAAAACTGTGCTTTAATCCATAAACAGGGGCACAGATTAATGGTAAGCAAGAACGCTGACCTGCTGCGTTCTGCGGACGGGACAGTGGTCGGCGGTATCGAAGCTTTTGTCGATCGCACCGGACTTAATGAGTTGGAGACTGAACGTGATTCACTGCGTTCAGTGCTCAACGGGATGACGGATCCGATTTATATTTGTGACCGTAATTATCGCCTGCTTTTTTTCAATCGGGCGATGGACAGGTTGATCGGCAAAATGACCGATCGACCCTGTTATGAGATATTGTATGGCCGTGCTGATGTCTGCCCCGACTGTCCCATGACTGAGGTGTTTGCCGGGGAGCTGTGTCGCCAGGAAACCCACCTGATTGGTACCGGACGCACCTACGAGGTACTTCATTCCGCCTGTCATTTCCATCAGCAGCCCCAGTGCAAACTCGGGGTCTGTCGCGATATTACCGAGCGTCTGGCCATCAGACAACGCTTGCAGCAGGTGAATCGCGAACTCGATGCCTTTGTTTCCATGGTTTCCCACGATTTGCGTTCCCCCCTGACACCCTTGATCGGCTACGCTGATTTACTGCATGAACGTTACAGTTCTGTGCTGGACGACCTCGGCCGGGAGTCGGTGAGTGAAATTCGCTCGACGGCAGAAGGCATGAAGGATCTGCTCGAGGATCTATTGTGCCTGGCGCGTGTAGGTCAGGTAGCGGTTCCGGCCAAACCGGTTGCTACACTTCGTGTTGTGGCAGATGTTGTTGCTGAACTCGGGGAATTTATTCAGCGACGTCAGGCCAGGATCGACATCGGCTGTTTGCCGGATGTACTGATGCCGGAAACTTTTCTGGCCGATCTTTTTCGTAACCTGATCACCAACGCCCTGAAATACGGAGCAGGTAAAGAGGATCCGCTGATTGAAATCTTTGGACATGTGGTTGGGGGGCGGGTTGAGCTGTTGGTGCGTGATCATGGTGTGGGGGTGACTGAAGCAGAGCGGGAGAAAATTTTTGAGCCTTTTGCCCGTGGCGATGTTGCTCATAAACACAACGGAACCGGTATCGGTCTGGCGACTGTGGCGAAAATTGCCCGGGTCTATCATGGGCGCGTCTGGGTTGAGGAAACCTCCGGTGGTGGTGCTACCTTTGTGGTGGAGCTGCCGAATCCGCAGTCTGAATCATAAAATGGCTGATCCGGATAGCCGCCAAATAAAAAGACCGCTACCTTAACTGCAGCGGTCTTTTTGCGTCATACATATTGAGGCGGTTTACCGGAACTATTCGCGCACGAAGGTGTCGATGTCGGTTTCGTGAACCATCCCCATCAGCCGGGCATATTCTGACTCAATAATAACATAGTGGTTTTCAGTGGACTTGGCGTTTTCTTCAAAGATGGCACGAACGTCAGACTCTTCAATTTTAGCGGCCATGGCGCGCAGGCTTTCGGCCAGACGCTTTTCCTTGTCCATGGCCAGTTCCATCGCCTTGCGGTCATCAAACTTCTGCAACAGGGCCTTATCGAGATCGGACAACCACTCACTGTTTTTCTCCGGCGGGGCGTCGATAAACTCATCGAAAGGGGGCAGCATGTCACTGCAGTTGGTGCACTTGTCAAAGAAATGTTTGGCGTGCTCGCGCTCTTCTCTGGCCAGCAGTTCGAAGGTAGCGATGGCACTCGGATCCTTCATCTGCTTGGCGGCAATCTGGTAGAAATTCATGGCATTTTTTTCCGTCTTGACCGAACTGACCAAGGCGCTTTTGACTTCGGCTTCGTTAAGCATGGGTGACTCCTCCTGTGTAATAAACTGAATAAATATACCATTTAGTTTCCATCCGGACTTTCCAGATGGATAAAATGCAGTTTGCGTCCTGCAAAGGGTTAATTTGCAGCTGTCGGCGGCACAAAGGTACGTTGAGCAAGTTCCTGGTCGATCATCATCAACCCGCGGCCATCTCCTTCAACTCTCTTTAGCTTGGCGATAATGTGATTCGCGGTTGCTTCTTCTTCAATCTGTTCGGTGACAAACCACTGCAGAAAAATCTGCGCGGCGTGGTTTTTTTCCTGCTGGGCCAGGTCCATCAGGTCATTGATACGTTTGGTCACGATCTGCTCGTGCTCAAGCGCGACCTCAAAAACTTCCAATGGCGAAGCGTAATCACGATGGGGGGTGTCCATCCCTTGCAGAACAACACGTTTTCCTGTTTCACAGACAAAATTAAACATTTTTTCAGCGTGAGACATCTCTTCCTGAAACTGGATATTCATCCAGTTGGCCATGCCGGGAAGATCTTCTTCCTCAAAGTAGGCCTGCATCGATTTGTAGATGAAGGCAGAATAGTATTCAAACTGGATTTGATCGTTAATGGCATTAACGAGGCTGGCACTGAGCATTGTTGATCTCCTTGTTCGTTATGAATATCGAGGTTAACTCTCAGTATAGACGAAGTTGCCCCGTTACTGCAAAGTTTGATTTGGCACAATAACAGATTCCTGAATCTGATATCACTAAAAATTGACATTGGATATGACTTTAACCCATACCCGATCCATGGTTGTCAGGCCTGCTATGGATCGGGTATGCTGCAACTCCTTGTTCCATTTCTCCCGCCAGGACAAAACCAATGAAGATTAGCTCCGCCGAGTTTATCAAGAGTGCGACCAGGCCAGCGCATTATCCTGATCCCCAATTTCCTGAAATTGCTTTTGCCGGGCGCAGTAATGTCGGCAAGAGTACCCTGATCAATGTGCTGCTGAATCGCAAGAATCTGGTGCGTACCTCGGCAACTCCAGGGCGAACCCAATTAATCAATTTTTTCAATGTCAATCAGCGTTTTGTTCTGGTTGATTTGCCCGGCTACGGTTTTGCCAAGGTGCCGGTTGCCGTCAAAAAGGCCTGGGGGCCGATGGTCAGAACCTACCTTGAGATCCGCGACTGTCTCGCGGCAACGGTATTTATTATTGATATTCGCCGCACTCCCGGTGAGGAAGACCTGCACCTGCTTGACTGGCTCGAAGAATTCGGTGTACCGACGATTCCGGTGCTTTCCAAGATCGACAAGGTCAGTCGTTCCCAACGCCGCCAACATGTCGAGCGGATTGCCGCAGCAACCGGTTTACCGGTAGACGCTTTCAGCCTGTTCTCAGCGTTGAGCCGCGAAGGAGTCGAGGATATTCAGGAACGGATTGATCTGGTTCTTGAACAGCGGGGCAAAGAGGATTCATCAGTGGACGGTGAGATCATATGAACAAGCCGACGCGGGTTCACCTGCTGCGTCATGGCCAGGTCGAAGGCTTTGAAGAAAAACGTTACAACGGTCAGGCCGATACTCCGCTGACGGTCCTCGGGCGGCGCCAATCCGCCGGCTTTGCCGGACGTTTTCAGTATCGCCGATTGGCTGCTATCTATGCCAGTGATCTGCATCGTTGTCGCTTTGCCGCCGACCAGATTGCCCTGTTTCAGCAGACCCGACCGATTTATCGAAGCGATTTGCGCGAACTCTGTGCCGGTGACTGGGAAGGGATCCCATGGGCGGTGTTGCAGCGTGATACTGCGCAGTTGTGGCAGGCGCGTTTGCGTGATATCGTCCATATCGCTCCGCCTGGTGGGGAGAGTTTTTGTGCTCTGGCCGAGCGCGTGCGGCCTGAATTACAGCAGATAATTTCCTCACACCCGGGAGGCGAAATTGTTATAGTGTCCCATGGCGGGGTGAATCGTCTGATTCTGCTGGATGCTTTGGGTGCCCCGTTGGAAAGTCTGGTGCGGATTGAGCAGGACTATGCCTGTCACAATATCATCGATTATTATCCGGATGGACGCACGATCGTATCACTGCTGAATGGTAAGTAGTTCTCAGTTCCGGCGTACTTTGTATTGTTTTAACGTGAGTTTTAGCTAGATACTAATCAAGGGAGATCACACATGAAGTCGATTCATGTTATCGGCGCGGGGATGTCTGGACAGGAGGGTTTCACCGCCCGGGCGTTAGAGTTGATAGCTGCCAGTGATATTCTTTTTGGCACGCCCCGGCTGTTGACCTTGTTTCCCGATTACCAGGGAGAAAAGCAGCCGATTGATGATGGGTCGATGGCGGCGATGATCGAGCGCCTGCGTCAATTTAATGGAAATGCTGTGGTGCTGGCCTCAGGGGACCCGCTCTTTTTCGGTGTCGGTCGCTATCTGTTGCGCAATCTTCCTGAAACCTTGATCGATTTTCTGCCTAATGTCACCTCGGTTCAGTATGCTTTTGCCAAGATTCGTGAACCCTGGGACGACGCCATTTTTGTCTCCACCCATAACCGTGATGTTAAAAGCGTTGTGGACCGAGTAGTAGCCAACGACAAGGCCGCCATTCTGACCGACGAGCAGGTCACGCCGAAGATGATTGCCGCTGATCTGGCCGGGCGCGCTCGTTTCGGTTATCGCGTCTATCTGTGCGAGAATCTTGGAACAGAACAAGAGCGGATTAGTTTGACCAGCGTCAAGGGGCTGCTGGATCTGGATGTGGCTGCACTGAATGTGTTGATTCTGATCCGTGAATACGAAGAAGAAGAGCGACAGTCGTTGCCGGCATTCGGTATTCCGGACGATGAATTTTTAAGTGTCAAAAAAACTATGACCCGCGAAGAGGTGCGGGTCGTAACCCTGGCCAAACTGCGTTTACGCCACGATATGTGTCTGTGGGATATCGGTGCCGGTTCCGGTTCTATCAGCATCGAGGCGGACTACCTGCTGCCCCAGGGGCGGGTGTTCGCCATTGAACGCAATGATGAAAGTCTCGGCTTTCTGCGTGAGAATTTACGCCGTTTTAATGCCCGTAACGTCACCCTGGTGACCGGCAATGCGCCCGATTGTCTGGATGGGTTGCCCGATCCCGATCGGGTGTTTATCGGCGGCAGTGGCGGCCATCTGTGGGAGATTCTTGAGCAAGTTGACCAGCGACTGGCGATTGGCGGACTGATTGTTTTGAATGCCGTCACCCTCGATACCCTGACGGCTACCAACGATTATTTCAATAATGCCGGCTATCAGGTCGAAGTGGTTGCGCTGAACGTTGCCCGCACCCGCCCGGAAACCAATTACAAGATGTTCGAGGCCTATAACCCCGTTTACGTTATTACCGGGATGAAACAATAATTTCGCTTGTGATGGCCAAGGATAGACCATCAGGTCATGCTGTTCTCCCCTGGAGTGTCGGAGAGCGCCCGCTGATGCTGGCACCGATGCAGGGGCTGACGAACTCGGCCCTGCGCCGGTTGTATTTACAGAAATACCAGCCGGATCTGGTCTTTACCGAGTTTGTCCGGGTGCAGACCCGGACCAGAAAACGGGTCGCTAAAAAAGAGTTGAGCGACATACAAGGTCATGTCGCGGCAGTGCCGCTGGTGGTACAGTTGATCGGTAATGACCCGGCGGCTCTGGCTGAAGCTGCGATATTGTTGCAGTCACAGGGGATACAGCATATCAATTTGAATCTGGGTTGTCCCTATGGGCGCATGACTACCGGCGCCACTGGTGGTGAACTGTTGCGCCAACCGCAGCAGCTGTTCTTGATGCTGGCGGCGTTGCGAAGCGTTTGCCGGAGCAGTTTTTCGGTAAAATGCCGTGCCGGTTACGAGGATTTAAATCAGTGGCAGAGTCTGCTCCCGCTGTTTGAAGATTCCGGTGTCGATTTTATTGTTCTTCATCCCCGCACGGTAGCGCAGCGCTACAATGGTACTGCTGATCACCGGATCAGTGCCGCCATGGCGGCGGCAACCTCTCTGCCAATCATTGCTAACGGCGATATTCATTCGCCGCAAGAGGCTCGGACGTTGCTGGCCCGGACCGGCGTTGCCGGGCTGATGATCGGTCGTGGCGCACTGGCCGATCCGGTTATTTTTCGGCGGATTCGCGGAACGGCACCCCTTGACGTTGATCCTGAGCAGCGGCGCCGGGATCTCGGACTCTTTATCGGTGACTTATGGCCCGACTATATGCAGAAATTTTGTGGTGAACGCCAGGCGCTGATGAAGATCAAGGATGTTCTGAATTTTATCCCCGATACCAACCTGCAGCGGGACCTCGGCAAGCTGAAGCGAGCAACCTCGGCTGCGGTCTTTCTTGCCAGGCTGCAACAATATTTTCCGCTGTAGCCAATCCCTGTTTTTGCTTCTGAAAAAATCTCTGAACATATTGTCATTGTGGTGGTTTAGCCTCCCCCTGTCCACAACAAATCAACAGACAGTTGACAAGATGTAGTATTGTTTTTCTGATTCATCTACCAGATATAGTGTTTTTAGTCATTGTCTTGTTGCTGAGGCCTGTGCTAGTGTCCAGAACTGTAATTTTTTGAGTTGTTCGCCTTGATAAGGGAATCCCCTTGTTGTTAACATCTGGTTCTATTGACTGGTGACCTTGGGTCACGGCTGTTGGAGAGAGCGTATGCTGACATATATTCGCAAGCGCGATGGGCGATTGGCCCCTTACGATGAAGGTAAAATCACCCAGGCCATCTGCAATGCCGTTAAAGCTGTGGGGGGGAGCGATTTTGAAAAGCCGGCGGAAATTACCCGTCAGGTCGGTGGTATTCTCGCTGTTCTCTACAAGGACAACAATCTCCCTTCGGTTGAGAATGTGCAGGACCTGGTCGAGAAAATCCTGATTGAAAACGGCCATGCCCAGACCGCCAAAGCCTACATCCTCTATCGTAAACAGCGTGAAGGGTTGCGTCGTACCCAGGAGTTTATGGAAGAGTCGATTGCTTCGATCGATTCCTATCTGGTGCGGGAAGACTGGCGGGTCAACGAAAATGCCAATATGGGTTATTCCCTGCAGGGACTCAATAACCATATCGCCGCAAATATTACCAGTAACTACTGGCTCAATAAAATCTATCCCGAGGATATTGCCCGCGCTCATCGCGAGGGTGATTTTCACATTCACGATCTGGGAATGCTGTCGGTCTATTGCTGTGGCTGGGATCTCAAAGATCTGCTCCTGAAAGGCTTCTGTGGTGCCTACGGCAAGGTTCAGAGTGATCCTCCCAAGCACTTTCGTACAGCTCTGGGTCAGGCAGTCAATTTTTTCTATACCCTGCAGGGTGAGGCCGCCGGGGCTCAGGCTTTTGCCAACTTTGACACCCTGATGGCACCCTTTGTCGCCTATGATAACTTGGGTTACAAAGAGGTTCGCCAGTCGTTGCAGGAGTTTGTCTTCAATATGAACGTGCCGACCCGGGTCGGTTTCCAAACTCCGTTCACCAACATCACCATGGATATGATGGTGCCGTCCACCATGGCAAATGAGGCGGTGGTCATTGGTGGAAAACTGATGGATCGCTGCTATGGTGAATTTCAGGCGGAAATGGATCTGGTCAATCGGGCTTTCTGTGAAGTCATGATGGAAGGGGATGCTTCCGGGCGGATTTTTTCCTTTCCGATTCCCACCTACAATATCACCCGTGATCTTGATTGGGAGAGCGATCGTCTGCGTCCGGTCTGGGAAATGACGGCCAAATACGGTATTCCCTATTTCAGTAATTTTGTCAACTCTGACATGGATCCCGAAGATGCGCGTTCCATGTGTTGTCGTTTGCGCTTGGATAACCGCGAGTTGCGCCGTCGAGGTGGCGGTCTGTTCGGCTCCAATCCAATGACCGGATCAATCGGCGTTGTGACCATCAATCTGCCCCGGGCCGGCTATCTGGCACAGACAAAGACCGAATTTTTTACCCTTATCAGTGACCTGATGGACAGTGCGTACCGGTCTCTGGAGATCAAGCGCAAGCAGCTGGAACGGTTCACCGAGGACGGTCTTTATCCCTACAGCAAGTTTTATCTTGAGGCGATCCGGCAGCGCAGCGGCAACTACTGGGACAACCATTTTTCAACAATTGGTTTGATCGGTATGCATGAAGCCTGCCTCAATCTCACCGGCCAGGGGATTGACACGGAAGCGGGCCAGGCCCTTTCCCGAGAGACCCTCGATTTTATGCGCAAGCAATTGGAAGCGTTTCAGGAAGCGACCGGCCATCTATATAACCTGGAGGCTACTCCGGCGGAGGGAACCAGTTTCCGCTTGGCCAGTAATGACCGCAAGCGCTATCCGGACATCCGCTGCGCCGGCACCAGCGAACCCTATTACACCAACTCAACCCAGCTGCCGGTTGGAACAACAGAGGATATCTTTGCTGCCTTGACGCATCAGGATGGCCTCCAGACCCTTTATACCGGTGGCACGGTGTTTCATGGTTTTCTCGGGGAGCGGCTGGAAGACTGGCGTAGTGCCCGACTCCTGGTCAAACGGATAGCAGAGAATTTCCACCTGCCTTACTTTACCCTGAGTCCGACTTTTACCATCTGTCCAGTGCACGGATATATCAGTGGTGAGCACTTTTCTTGTCCTCATGACCATGTGGATCGTGCCGCCTGACAGCTGGAATGATGTGATGCAACATTGACAACAAGGAGAATGAAGAATGGCAACCAGATGTGATTCAAAGACCGAAGTTTACTCGCGGGTGTGTGGATTTTTCCGGCCGGTGCAACAATGGAATCGCGGCAAAAAGGAAGAGTTCAAGGATCGCTCCGAGTATGTCGTCGCTCCGGTCGAGGTGAAACGCTGAAACCAATTTCTATTAAAGGGTTCCAGGGGACCAGCCTGCTTGATTTCCCCGGGCGGGTAGCCTCCCTGGTGTTTACCGGTGGTTGTAACCTGACCTGCCCCTTTTGCCATAATGGCGGGCTGGTTCAGCACCCAGACGATTACCCGGATATGCTTTTAGACGAGTTGCTGGCAGATCTCAAGGCACGCAGGAACTTTATCGATGGGGTTGTTATATCGGGCGGAGAGCCGACCATCGAAGCCGGTCTGCCGGCATTTTTAGCCGAGCTTAAAAGGCTGGGTCTGCAGGTCAAGCTCGACACCAACGGGCTTTTACCCAACGTCATTGCCAACTTGCTCGAACATCATCTGCTCGATTATATTGCCATTGATATTAAAACTTCCCCCGAGCGCTATTCCGAGCTGCACAGCGTTGCGGTTGATCCCGCCGGTCTTATCGCAACCGTCGAGCTGCTGCGCCATGTTGCGATTGAGGTTGAATACCGCACCACCTGTATCCCTGAACTGGTAACCCGGAAAGAGATTGATGCGATCGGGGACCTGTTGCGTGGAGCCCCCTTGTGGGTGCTGCAGCAGTATGTTGCCGAACATGCCATGGATGCAAACTGGCAGGGAGTGGAAAAATATCCACCAGAGCAGTTGCAGCAGTTTGCAGTCGGCGCACAAGAATTTGTCCAGCAGGTGCAGGTGCGAGGAGTTTAGAAGCACCGGATGAACACAACGCGGTTTCTGATTCGGAAACGAGCAATTTTTTGCAAGGTCAAGGGAATCAAGGCTTTGTGCTTAAGGCGTAGTACTTTACGCCGCATAAGCAAAGCCGCAGATTGACGCAGAGATTGCGGAAAAGGGCCGTTTCAGGACAGAAACTTTACTGCAGTTTATGACAGAACAAGCACCGGAAGGTGGTGGGGTGGTTCTCCGAGAAGGGAATCATCTCTTCGTTGTGACAATCAGTACAGGAAGCCTCTGCGGCTTTTCTCCCTTCTTTTGCTGCGATCTCATAAAAAGGCTCGTGCGTTTCGTCACGCGGAACCGGGGCCGTCGTTTCTTCCGGGGCCATCCACAAAAAAGTGACGATGGCTATCGCTCCGAGTAGAAGAAAAATATCGCGTTTTTTCATTATATAACTCCGATTGCAAGGTCGCTAAAACGACAACCCTTTTGTCGTCTTCATTCCGTTTTAATAAACAGCAAATAAATGAACAACATCACCGCGACTGCACCGCCAATAACAATAATATAAAGCCCCCCACCTTCAAGCCCTTCGGTGCCGGTGCCTTTGGCCAAGGTCAATGAAACGGTAAGGATAAAGCCGCCGAGGCCGGTAACAACGGCAGAAATGGCGCGCCAGCCGATCATATAGGTAATGAGAATGACAGCAATAAAAATGCCGATGAACCAGGGACTGCTGTGCAGTTCACCGACATTCCAGACGTTGAGTTGCTCAATGAGCCGATCTGTACGAAATTTCTCAAAAAAATCACCGACCGTTCCCCAGTTCATTGAATCCTCCATGAAGAGTTGCTAAACAGCCAGCTAATACTAGCAGATCGTTGCTTCGCGAAAAAGCACTAATGTCAGGTCGCAATGGTGTGCGCCCGCTTGACTTTGACCAACTGCTTCTCTACGATGTTCCGTTACGTCAGAGCCCTGGAAGGCGCTGTTTTTTCGAGATGAATTGTCTGTGGAGAGTGTGGTGCTGGGTAAATCAATAGGTATTTTTGATTCCGGGGTCGGTGGTTTGACGGTCTTTAAAGAGGTAGCTGAGTTGCTACCGCGCGAAAACCTCATCTATCTGGGTGATACCGCGCGGGTTCCCTATGGCACCAAAAGCGTCAAGACGGTTCAGCGCTATGCGCTGGAAGCCGCTGAATTTCTGGTAGATCGTGGGGTAAAGCTGTTAGTGGTTGCTTGTAACACCGCATCAGCGGTGGCACTGGAGCCATTGCGCGAGCGCTTTGCGCTACCGGTTATCGGGGTTATTGAGCCTGGTGCACGGCGTGCCTGTGCCAGCCGTAACCGCCGCATCGGCGTTATCGGTACCGAGGGTACCATCAACAGTGGACGCTACCCCCAAGCGATTAGTGCCCTGCTGCCCGATGCCCGGATCTTCTCTATCGCTTGTCCGTTGTTTGTTCCCCTGGCTGAGGAGGGGTGGGCTGAACACGAAATTGCCCGGCTCACTGCCCTTGAGTATCTGCAGCCGCTGCTTAAAGAGCAGATTGACACGCTGGTTCTTGGTTGTACCCATTACCCGCTGTTACGTAATACCCTGAGCGGTATTTTTGGAGCTGGTGTTTTGCTGGTTGACTCAGCCGAGGAGACGGCCAAAACCGTTCAGCAATTATTTTGCCGGCAGGGGCTTGAAAATCCCGACAGCGGTGGCCGCCGTGAATTTTATGTAACCGATGTGCCAACCCGTTTTGAGCGGGTAGGCCAGGCCTTTTTAGGCGCCGAACTGGGGCGGGTTGCCCAGGTCGAAATCGGTTAAGGCGAGTAAACAGGGAAGGACGTTTTATGAAACGAGTGTTTTTCATCCTGGCCGCAGTGCTGATTACCGGCATTGCTCTTGGATATATTCTTGGCTGGTTTTTTCAGGCTTCCCGAGATGAAGAGGCCCCGGCTCCTGAATTTATTGGGGAAACCCTGGCAGAGCGGGAAGTCAGCCTGTATTTTGCCGAACCCGAGGGGCGTTATCTGGCCAGGGAGACTGCCATCATCAGTGATTGTGAGGATGATCGTGATTGTGTTCGTGCCCTGCTGGAACAACTGATCATCGGACCGCGGGGTGACAACATGCGGGTGCTGCCGACGGCAACACGGATCGAAGGGGTGGAGCTGGAAAATGATCTGGTACGGATCAATTTTTCACGTCATTTAGTGGATCATCATCCCGGCGGCAGTATGACCGAGCTGCTGTCAATCTATAGTCTGATCAACAGTTTGAGTGAAAGCTTCCCCTACCTGCGGCAGATGCAGATTCTGGTGGAAGGGGAGGTGCGTCAGACGTTGAAAGGGCACGTGCGGATTGATCATCCGGTCTATGCTGATTACACTCTGACCGAGCCTCCGCGCATTGATGAAGATGATAACCTGCCAACGCGTGATGAAAAAGATTATCGCGAGATTGAACGGCTGATCGATGAAGCGACCAAAGAGGCTAATTGAACTGTTTCACACTTTAAAAAGTACTTTTGTGGTCATTGGTTGTTCTCGAATAGTTCTCAACCGGCTTCTTCTTGCTCAGCCGCCCGGGGTTGCAGTATAAACAAATAAAATTGAGAGTGTGCGGCACCATCAAGGAGTCAGGATGATCGTCGGTTACAATCATAATGTCAGTTACCGTGGGAAGACGTTCCATGTGCAGACCGAAGATAGCGGCCCGGTCCGCCCACAGCTGGTGACCTTGCTGTATTTGGGGGGCACCATTATCTCTTCCAAAAAGACCGTCTACGCCGATATCATCAAGGTTGATCATCTCGAAAAGGTGGTTGAAGAGTTGGCCAAGGAGCAGCATAAGGGGATGTTGCGTGGCCTGACCCGCGGCGAGTTTGATCAGCGCATAGCAGAATTGGGAATCACCCTGGAGCCGGCGCCGGTCAAGGCTGAAGAGGCGGCTAGACCGGCTGCACAAACAATGGACGAACCCGGTGAAAGAATCACCGAAGAAACTTCAGCTGCATCGGAGGACCACAGCACCGCGGCGATTGTTGCTGAACCCAGCATCGACAAATTCAAAAAATCCAAACCTGCCGAACCTTCCCTCGAAGAACTGATTTACGCCTATCTGACCGCCGGACAA
>JAWOFG010000145.1:0-8368 GCA_046482365.1 Pelovirga sp.
CTTCTCATAAACAAAATAACTTACCTGACGATAGCCTTTACCTATAACTGCCCAGGCGACAGGAGTTATAGACGGTATATCTGCTTCTTGCAACCATGTTGCGCCACGAAAACTGCGCTGTGCCCCGGAGATGATATAGCTTTTAATTGACAACTCAACTTTTCTTGAAATATCGCTGTTATCACTGGGACTGAAGCGTTTAAAAACATAACCTTTATCATTGTAATCATGATATTCAAGCTGGTGCCTTCTGGACAGATCTTCCTTCAGGCTGCTGTCTACATGCTGCTTCAAAAAGGAAAAAAAGGCTGAATCACACGCTACGTTCGGATTAAAAAACCATTCAAAATCACTTATGCTTATTTTGTCCTGTAAATGTTTATGTTCAAATCTCTTCCATACACGTTTTATTTTGTTACGAGCTAATGATTTTACAAAATCAGCTGTTTTAATAAAATCCCTGTTATTAACCCCATCGACTAAAACCAGTCGGTGGCCGGGATCATTGTCCGGGTTGTAAACGATATTTGCGGGTTTGAGATCACAAACGATAATTGCGTTATCCAGCAACCAATTTCTGAGACAGGTCAATTCAAACTCAATTTCTTCATTTGTGAGAATGTTATTGTCGATAAGGAACTGAAGGTTTTTGCAAATTTGTCCATTTCTATCCCTGATCAGTCCAAAGACCAAACCTTGCCCTTTATCCGTTTTTACCCAGCCTGAACAAGGAGCAATTCTGTTCCAATCGATTCCTCTTTGTTCCAGCAATTTATAGTATTTGAACTCCCGGGGATTTTGTTCGCGCCATTTGCTGCGTGTCTGCACAGTGACCTTGATACATAGATCAGGATCATCCGGATGCACGTAACACTCTCGCTGCCTGCCACGGGCAACGAATAATGATTCAGTGAGTTTCAACGTTTTTTCTTGCATAAAAGAACCACTCGCAGCGCATCAAAAATGTTGTTTCAACGGGGAATTAATCAACCGGCAAAACTTCTGCAAAGCAATTTCTGTAGTAAACATCTGCTCAACACGATTTCGTCCTGCTTGCCCCATCGTCTTTTTTAGTTTTTCATTATTTGCCAGGTCAATAACCCGCTGAACAAACAGGTCCAGATCTCCTGCAGGGACCAGAAAACCGGTTATGCCGTCCTGTACAACCTCCGGGGTACTGCTGGAATTAAAAGCAACAACCGGCTTGGCAGCGGCCATGGCTTCCACCAGAACATAGCCAAAACCCTCCCAGTGAGATGACAGCAAAAACATATCGATTTCAGTTAAAAAACCTGCAACTTCATCACAAAAACCTGAAAAGACAACCTCTTCAGCCACACCCAAATCAGCAGCATAGCGCTTCAACTCTACTTCCAATCCCCCTTCACCCACAATAAATAATCGAATGCTCTCCCCCTTGAGTTTCAAGTAATGAACGACATCAATAAGAAACTTCTGATTTTTTTCATAGGACAAACGCCCGACATGACCGAGGACAACTTCAGCACCATGGCGCAAGTCTATCGTCGTCTTTGTTTGTACATCAAAAGAGGACAGGTTGATACCATTGTATATAACGTGAATTTTTTCCTCAGGTATCAGCGACCTGTTGTTGGCAAGAACAGTTCTTTTTGTTTCTTCAGAATTGGCTATAACATCCGTTAACACAGTACGGAACAGGAATCGGTTCAACCAGGTATTGCGAACAGCAATAGCGCTACCGCGGCGATAAATGATGCGACGGATACCTGCTAGCCAAGCTACGACACCGGCTGTTTTCAGATCAGCGGGCAAGTTCAGGATAATACAGTCAATATTAGCCCGACGAAACAGACGGTATAGCAAAAAATGTTTGAATGGATTCAGAAAACTCAGATTACCAATTGCTATCTCTACCAGTGAAAGACCAGCGGAGCGTGACCTTCTGGCTAATTCACCCCCAGGATGTGCTGCAACAACAACGTCATATCCCTCCCGAGCCACCAATTGAGCCATGTCCACATGCCATTTTTCACCGCCTCCCCAGGCTTTATGACTGTTGAAGAAGAGGATTTTTTTATTGTTTTTTTTTGTGGCTGAAGGCTTCGGGTTCATCAAAGCAATGACCTTTGTGTTTCCGCCGCCGTTGACAAAGGGACACCTGCTGCTGATTCAAGCTCAGCAATTGCCGTCATCACATCGTCTGCTGTCACTGAAACCATGCAGCGATGGTCGATCGGGCATTGACGAAGCAAGCAGGGGGTGCAATCAAATTCTTTGCGCACAATACGATAAGCAGTACCGTAGGGATGGGTTGTTTTATGGTCAGTTGAGCCAAAGACCGCAACGATAGGACGTTTAAAAGCTGCTGCAATATGCATTGGTCCGGAATCGTTGGTCACCATCAGACGCACCAGGGATACCAGCGCCATCATCTCACGAACGGTTGTTTTACCGATTAAATTCAATGGATTGACAGACATCAATGCTTCGATCTCGGCACCGATATCTGCTTCAGCAGGGCCACCAATCAACAGGACATTGAATCCGTAGTGCTTAGCAACACGATCTGCCACTTCAGCAAACCGTTCAGGAAGCCAGCGCTTGGCAGAACCATAAGCAGCGCCGGGATTAATCGCTACCCATTTTTTTTCGGCAAGCAGCTTACTTGCCCAGGCGCTTTCGGCTGGGGTCAATTGAAGAACCTGCTCATGGACCTTGTTATCAATTCCAAAGGTTTTTAACAGATGCAGATAGTGATAAACGTGATGTTGAGTCCGAATATGTTCGTCAAAAGCAAGACCATGTGACAACAACAAACCGCGTCCATCTGTTTTGTATCCGATGCGTACGGGGATACGCGCCAGCCAGGCGATAATTGCGGCCTCTACAGCTTTCTGTAACAAAATTGCCATATCGAAACGTTCTTTGCGCAAGATGGCAGCAAAGCGCAGCAACCCTGCGATTCCTTTATCTTTACCCTTCTTGTCGTACATCAACACTCGATCACAGCAAGGATGATGGATAAACAGCTCTGCAACCAGTGGATTGGCCACCAACACAATCTCTGCGTGAGGATATGTCGCTCTTATCGCCGCTAATGCCGGGGTATTCATGACAGCGTCACCGATCCAATTGGTGACTCGTACAACAATGCGACGGATATCGCTTGAGACTAATTCAGGGTTGCTCTTGTTCACAAAAAAAACCGTAATAAAAGAAAAGCTGTCGAGTTGTTAACCTGTTTTTAACTTTTCTGCCTCGTCAACCAACATGACCGGAATGTCATTTAGAACCGGAAATCGCAGTTGACAGGCACCACACTCCAGATAGCTACCCGTTTCGACTTGATCAACCTGCTTCTTGCACAATGGACAAACGAGTATTTCCAATAAGCTTTCAGCGACCGTCATGTTTTTCTCCCCATCATATCCAGAACTTTCTCGACAAATATTGCTTCATTATCAACCTGTAGATTTACAGCGACTTTATAGCAAGGAATCTGAAACATATCGGCACTCAGCTTGACGGCATCCTTTTCCGTTGTTATCAGTGCGTCTGCACCCTTGACCAGCTGATTAATCTGACGCAATTGTTGTGTCGAGTAGGGTTCATGATCTGAGAAGGCCAATGACGACTTCACCATCATACCTTTTTTTCTGAGAGCGTCAAAGAAACTGCCCGGGTTTGCAATACCTGCAAAGGCAACCAATTGCAGATTCAATAAACGCTCCAGCTCAGTCTTTTCACCACTCAGACTGATAACCTTACCAGCAAGCTGGTGACGGCTATCAAAAACCGGCAGGTCAAGGCCGATATCCTGTATATTTTCTTCAGATCTTGTTCTTACTAGAATACCGGCGCGTTTCAACGTGCAGGAAAATTCACGTAGATTCCCGGCCGGCAAGGGCCAGCCATTTCCTAACGGCCTTCCGGCATCAAGCAGAACAATATCCAGACTACGAGCAACGGCATGATGCTGGAAGGCATCGTCAAGAATAATAACATCTGCACAGCCCGCACGCTCAATCTCTTTTATCGCATTGACTCTTTTGCGAGCAATCAAAACCGGAACCTGTGGATTGCGCTGGGCTAACAGAACCGGCTCGTCCCCGGAGTCTACCGGGTTCATCAACATTTTTTTTCCGTCAGAAACGAAGCCGACTTCACCACGAAATTGACCACCATAACCACGACTGACGATAGCTGGGTGATAGCCTTTTTCCATTAAGCGTTTTACCAACCAATCCACAACCGGGGTTTTGCCTGTCCCCCCTGCGCTTAGATTCCCAACAGAAATGACCGGTAGCGACGATTTAAAGGAGGACAATAAGCCATATTGATAACACAGCAAACGCAGCCAACTGACAACACCATAGACCAGGGAAAACGGAATCAGGAGATAAAAGACCAGCCCCGTCAAAATATTGCCTGTTGGATCAGACAACAGTTTCTGGTGAAAAGCTAATAATCGGCTCATGCTAATGTCACAATGCGGTCAATCTGCTCCAGGGTCCGTTCGACAGCGCCGGCATTTTCCAATATAAGCGCCTGTCCTGCTGTACCCATAGCTGCACGTTTCACAGGATCGTTGAGCAGGCCGATACTGATTTTTTCAAAGTCAGCTGAACTGGTCACCTTCATGCCAGCACCTGAATGTACCAACTTTTTAGCAATTTCCTTAAAATTCTGTATGTGGGAACCAAACAGGGCCGGCTTACCCACCAGGGCAGCTTCCAACAGGTTATGACCGCCCACTGGCACCAGGCTGCCACCGATAAAAACCAGATCAGCTATTGAATATAAATCAAGAACTTCTCCAACGGTATCGACAACGAGCACCTCATTGGTGGACTGGAATGGCGTTGCCCGGGTTAAATCATTTCGATAACGACAATCCAGACCACTGTCCCTGACCACCCCCCTGACCTCACGTCGTCGCTCAGGGTGACGGGGAACCAGGATCAGGCAAAGGTCCTTCTCCAGGGTTGAACGAATCTCCAGATAAGACTGGATCAGCAGCTTCTCTTCGCCGGCGTGAGTACTGCCGGCAACCAACAGCAAGACATGTTCCGGTATTCGGTAGCGTTGTTTAAGGTTAACTATCTGTTCACTGTTCACAGATAGTATTTTGTGGTCATATTTCAGATTACCAGTATTAAGAACCTTATCGGGGTCCGCCCCCAGACTGACAATCCTTTCTTTATCTGCCTGCGATTGCATACAAAACACAGCGAAAGAGTCGAACAACGATTTAAGAAAAAATCTGATCAGTCTGTAGCGGGAGAAAGAACGGTCAGATATACGCCCATTTACCAAAATCAAAGGAATATTGAAGTTACTGGCCTGTTGACAGAAGTTCGGCCAAAGTTCTGTTTCAGCAATCAGAATGACCGCCGGCTTAATCTGTTGCAGTGCTTTTTTGACGGACCAGGGAACATCAAAGGGAGGAAAGAGACAAATGTCGATTTCAGGATGATTCTTGGCTATTGCATGACCATTTTCTGTCATATTGGTCATCAGCAGCTTACCGTGCGGATATTTTTCCCGGATAGCCGCTAAAAGCGGAAATACGGCTCGGGCCTCTCCAACGGAAGCAGCGTGAATCCAGATGATCTGTTGTTCGAATTGTGCCAGTTGTTCAGGTGTATAAAAACCCAGGCGTTCCCTTATACTGCGATGACTTCTGCCATGACGCAGACCATAAAACCAGTAGTAAGGCAACAGGAATAATCCTGAAACAATCATGATCAGGTTATACAGCAGATACACCGTAAGTCTCCAAATGGGCCTCGGCCTGGTGCTGGTTGTCTTCCATCGCCTGCTGCAAACGCAACCGACACTCTTCCAGCGGCTGGTCGCGTGAAAAATACTGCGGTAAACCGTAGCGATAAACAGCGCGCGCAAACGGGGAAGGTAAAAGAAAGCGATCCCACGAACGAAAACGATACCCCCGGCTGCAGACATAAGCCAGAGGAACAACCGGACGGCCACTGATCCGTGCCATCTGGAGCACACCATCCTTCATCTGTCGGCGGGGCCCTTTGGGTCCATCCGGGGTAACGGCCAGATCAACATCAAGTTGTGCGAACTTCAACATTTCGCGAAAAGCTTCACGACCACCACGTGAAGACGAACCACGTACCGCCCCTTGACCAAAGTAGGAAACCGTACGCGCGATCAGTTCTCCGTCACGGGAACGACTGATCAGTATTTTTGCACCCGGGCCCTGGTAAATAGTAACCATCATCAACAATTGATCGTGCCAGGCACAGAGGATAACATGCTCTTTGCGTTGCCGGCACGCTTCGACAGCGGCTTGTCCACGAATCTCGGCCCGTTGCGTCAACGCAATAAAACGGATCAGTTTGGCTCCCAACCAGGGCACAATAGCGATGAGGAGTTTATCCTTGAGTTTCATCCGCTTTCATTTCTGAATTGTGCTTCATAAAGTCGCGTATAGAGCCCATTATTGTCCAGCAGTTCCTGATGGGTTCCCTCTTCAACGATGGCCCCACGCTCAAGGACCAGGATCCGATCAGCGTACATAATGGTTGATAACCGATGGGCAATCACAAAGGTGGTACGGTCTTTCATCAGGTTGAGCAGGGCCTGCTGAACCATTGCTTCACTTTCAGTGTCCAGGGCGCTGGTCGCCTCATCCAGCAGCAGAATCGGTGCACTGCGCAGAATGGCCCGGGCAATAGAAATGCGCTGGCGCTGCCCGCCGGAAAGACGAACGCCACGATCGCCGATCATGGTATTGTAACCTTCCGGCAGGTCGTTGATAAACTCTGCCGCGTAGGCCTTTTCTGCAGCCTCTTTGACACTCTCCAGATCTGCGTCGGGTGAACCATAACGGATATTATTGGCCAGGGTATCATTAAAAAGAAAGGTTTCCTGATCCACCAGAGCAAGGTGCTGATGAAGACTTTTCTGGGTCAGGGTGCGGATATCATGGCCATCAATAAAAATAGCTCCCAACTGCGGATCGTAATACCGATTAAGCAGGCCGATAAACGTACTTTTCCCGGCACCGCTGGGTCCAACCAGGGCAATAACCTCACCTGGTGCCGCAGACACTGAGAAATCAACCAGTACCGGTTCTTCTTCGTAGGCGAAAGTCACCTTGTCAAAGGTTACGTGCCCCTGACATTCCATCAGATGAACAGCATTCGGAGCATCAACAATTTCAGGAGCCTTGTCCAGAACCTCAAAAACCCGTTCAGCCGCGCCCGTGGCCTTCTGAATTTCATTATTGACCTTGGCAAGCTTTTTTAACGGCTTATACAGCAGAACAATCGCCGTCAGCAGAGAAAACATCTCCCCTTGGCTGATCTCACCGGTGAAGACCCGATTTAAGCCGTACCAGAGGATAAAGGCGACACCGACAGAACTCAAAATCTCCATCAACGGAGAGGTTGCGGCTGCATACCTGATAGTTTTGCGGATAAACGAAAAGTAACCGGCATTTACTTTGTTAAACTTCCTGATTTCCTGATCTTCACAGCCGAAGGACTTAACCACCTTGATTCCGGAAAAGCTCTGTTCCAGCACTGAGGTCAGATCTCCCATGGCCGTCTGGCCCCGCCGTGAGTATTTCTTGATCTGTTTGCCGATCGCTGCTGCAGGGATGGCAACAGCAGGAATAACAATAAAGGCAAAAAGGGTGATTTTCCAGTCAAGGTACAGCGCATAACCGATCAGGGCGACAAAGGTAGCTGATTCGCGCAGCAACGTTACCAGAACTTGCGCAAATACCGACTGCATGACGGTGATGTCATTCAAAATGCGCGACATCAGATTACCCGATGATCTGGTCACATAATAACGCATGGAGAGTTGCATCGTATGACCGAACACCTGATTGCGGATGTCCTGAATGGCTCTTTGACCGGCAATACGGATACAGTATTCCTGAACATAGTCTGCGATGCCTTTTGCCGCCGTGATGCCGACAACCAGAAAAGGGATCAGTCGGGCCAGGCCGTGATCCCCGGCAATAATCAGATCATCAATAAAGGGTTGGACAAGATAGGCAATCAAGGCATTGGCGCCGGCAACACCCAGTGAAGCCACCATCGACAGGGCGATGAGCCACTTGTAAGGGGCTGCGTAGGAAAGAATCCTCAGATAGATGTTGTTGTCCCTGTTCATCCCGTCATGCACTCTCTATCTGTTCAATGCCAAGCATATCGGCAACCATATCGGCAACCCGGTCGGAGCACCCGGGTGTACCGAGTTGCTTTCGCAGGCAACTCAGGTCATCACAAACCTGTTGAATATATTCAGCATCATTCAACAGGCGTTGCATTTCAGCTGCCAGTAGAGCAGGTTCTGCATCATCCTGAATAAACTCACGAACGATTTCACGTCCGGCAACAATGTT
>JAWOFG010000147.1:0-3052 GCA_046482365.1 Pelovirga sp.
CCTCGGCCAAAACGGGGGAAGGGGTCAGCGAATTGTGGCAGGATCTGCAGAGTTAGCATTGAAGGAAGACCCAACCTCCTTACAGAGACGCCCATTTGAACAAATAAGAGGACCTCACGACAGCTGCAGTGTCGGGATATTTGAAAGCAGTGGGAAATGGGTGCGGCGTCAGCCGAGTTTTTTCCGCAAGAGAACATGTCCCGACCCTGGAGCATCACCAAAGATAAAGGGATAGTACCTATGTGTCTGGCCATTCCGTCAAAAATAGTCAGCATCGATCAGGGCACCAGCATGGGAGTAATCGAAACCATGGGGGTAACCCGCGAAGCCAACCTGTCGTTGATTGATGAAGAGATTGCCGTTGGCGATTGGGTGCTGGTACACGTCGGGCTGGCTATCAGCAAAGTGGATGCAAAAGAAGCCCGGAAAACCCTCGATATGTATCAGGAGATTATTGAGCTGCAGGACGGAGCTGCCCATGAAGGCGGCTGACAGCCTGCTGCAGATGGTTCGCAATAGCGACGCGATCCGCGCGTTTGCCAGACAGGTTGAGATTGAAGCGGCATCACTAGAAAAGCCTCTGCGGATCATGGAGGTCTGTGGTGGCCATACCCATGCCATCCTCGAGTACGGGTTGGATCAGTTGCTGCCTGCCAATATCCGTCTGGTTCATGGCCCGGGCTGTCCGGTTTGTGTTCTGCCTCAGCACCGTATCGATGCCGCCATCAACCTCGGCCAGTCGGCCGATACCATCCTGGTCACCCTGGGCGATATGATCCGCGTCCCGGGCAGTGACGGCATTTCTCTGCAGCGCACCCGTGCCGCCGGCGGCGATGTGCGCTATGTGTACTCACCCCTTGACGCCCTTACCGTTGCTGCTGAACACCCGGATAAATCCGTCATCTATTTCGCGATTGGCTTTGAAACCACCGCCCCCATGACCGCTCTGTTGCTGGAACAGGCATTGAGTCGGCAGTTGTCCAATCTGTTTATTCATTGCAACCATGTGCTGGTGCCCCAGGCGATGGAACTGATTCTGACTGCCGGTGGTGCCGTTGATGCTTTTATCGCGCCGGGACATGTCAGTGTCATGTCCGGTGTTAACCAGTACCGCTGCTTGACAGATAAATACCGGGTGCCGGTGGTGATCGCCGGCTTTGAGCCGGTTGATCTCCTCGATGCGATTGTGCGGATCATTCAGCAGGTCAAGTCCGCAACAGCAGCAGTGGATAACGCCTACAGCCGTTTCGTCAAACCTTCCGGCAATCGCAAGGCACAGCAACTGGTCGAACAATACTTTGAGCCCTATGATGATTTTTTCTGGCGCGGCATTGGCCGGATTCCCGGTTCGGCGCTGAAGGTGCGTGGCCTTTATGCTGACCACGACGCTGAGGCGCAGTTCCCTGAATTATGCCCTGCTCCAACAGAGGAAAAACCGAGCAACTGTTTGTGTGGCTCTATTCTGATGGGGCTGGCGCAGCCGACCGACTGTCCCCTGTTCGGCTCCGGCTGTAGCCCGCAAAATCCGCAAGGCAGCTGTATGGTCAGTAATGAAGGTGCCTGTGCCGCTTACTACAAGTACCGGAGAGCTTCGTAATGGATACCATTCAGTTGGCCCATGGTTCAGGCGGTCTGGAAAACCAGCAATTGATCCGTGACCTGTTTTTCAGTGCCTTTGATAATCCGGTACTGGCCAGTGGTGAAGACGCTGCCTTGATTGCCGGCGGTAAGCTGGCCGTCAGCACCGACAGTTTTACCGTCAGCCCGCTGTTCTTTTCCGGTGGCGATATCGGCAAGCTGGCGGTCGCCGGCACGCTCAATGATGTTGCCATGCGCGGTGCCTGTCCGGAATACCTGACCGTCGCTTTCATTATTGAAGAGGGTGTAAAAGTGAACACCCTGGCCAGGATAGTTGAGAGTATGAAGGCGGAGTTGCTGATCGCCGGTGCACAGGTTGTTGCCGGTGACACCAAGGTTGTCCCGCGTGGTGCCATCGATCAGGTGATGATCAATACCACCGGCTTTGGAACAATGATCAATGATTGCAACACCAGGCGGATTACAGCCGGTGATCATGTGATCATTTCCGGCAATATCGCCCGCCACGGTGCCTGTATCTTTGCCGCCCGTGAAGAGATCAGCATCAAAGGGCTGAGCTCCGATTGCTGTACCCTGTGGCCGGCGATTGCCCCGTTGCTGGAAGCGGGACTTGGCATTCATGCCATGCGTGACGCCACCCGCGGCGGCATCAGTGCCCTGTTCAACGAATGGGCACAACAGACCGGGCTCACCTTTACCCTGCACCAGGATGAGATCCCGGTCAGCTCCGAGGTGCGTGGCTTTGCCGAAATACTTGGGATTGATCCCTATGTTCTTGCCTGTGAAGGGGTGTTTGTGCTCGCCGTTGCGCCATCGGACAGTGCTGCCGTCATGGACATCCTGCACCGGCATGGACATCCGCAGGCGGTACTGGTTGGTGAGGTGGAATCGAGCATAGCCGCACCAGCGGTTATGGTGCATTCTGCTTACGGCACCAGACGCCGGATGGAGTATCCTTGCGGTGAGATTTTGCCGAGGATCTGCTGATGCATGAATTTTCGATTGTTTCATCGTTGCTTGATCTGGTTGAAGCCGATGTCCGTAAACACAATGCCAGGTCCGCTACCAGAGTAGTGGTGCGTGTTGGCGAGATGTCCGGCGTGGTGGCTGAACTGCTGGCCGAGGCGTTTCACGTGTGCAAACACGGCACCTGCGCCGAACAGGCGGAGCTGGTGATTGAAAAGCAGCAGGTGCTGATCCGTTGTCATTGTGGCTACCAGGGGTCGATTAAAAATCGACACTTTGTTTGCCCGGTGTGCAAAATGGCAGATGTCGAAGTCACCGCCGGTGAGGATATGATCCTGCAACAGCTGGAGCTGGAAGTCGGGGAGACAGAGTCCCCCTGAGATCTTAAAACGTAACGATCCTTTGGTCAGCTTAACTATCACCCTTTGGCGGTGTTACCCGGCGGTGATGATCACATCCTGCAGGTACCAGGACGCGATACCGAAAT
>JAWOFG010000162.1:0-4275 GCA_046482365.1 Pelovirga sp.
CGCGCCCCTTGCGGTGGATATGTTGCGCCTGGCGGCCCTTTATGTGCTGGCCGATGCCACCATTGTAGTTTTCAGCGGAACCCTGCGCGGCGCCGGGGATACCCTCTGGGCCATGGGGTTGTCGGTGGCTATGCATTGGGTCATGGTTCCGATCGTTTTTGTCTTTCTCAAGGTCCTGAATTTCAGTCCGATCGCGGTGTGGCTGGCATTTATTGTTTTTTTCCTGATCAGCGGTGGCTTGTTTTACCTGCGTTTTCGTCACGGGCACTGGAAGACCCTGACGGTGGTTAAAGATCAGGATCCAGAGGAGGAGGGAGCATTAATTTCCTTGTGCAAATGATATCAGTCAGCGTAGAATAAGACTTCAAACAAAACAAATTCGGAGGCAGTCAGTAGCCTGGTGGCGCTCACGGTCTTCAAAACCGATGGGGGGCGTACCCCGTCCCCGGTGTGTTCGATTCACATCTGCCTCCGCCAATTAATTAAAACAAGGGGTTATGGATTTTTCCATAGCCCTTTGTTTTGTTTTATGGCCGGGTCAACTAAAAGCAAGAGGGAACAACTCACATCGAAATTCGCTATCGAAATCGGAATCGCTATCGTCTTTACCGCTGCTAAGGTAGTCTGCTCTCCTTGAACCTGGTAATGCCGCCCAGCCGGGCGATCTGGCCGATGGAAAAAGTGACTCTTGTCCAGGTCATTTATTCGATTTCGATCCCGATAGCGATTTGGATTTGGAACTTGCGGGAGGGGACCTGTCAAGTCATCCTGATGTTGATTGCAAGGTTTTAGTTTGAGTGAAAAAAACCGGGTGATTCGGTGTTTTTAGACCTTATGCTTCAAAAGGAGCTTGCAACCATGCTGAAAAAAATAACATCAGTTCTTTCGCTGCTGCTTACCGGTTGCGTCAGTGTGCCCGCCGGGATTACCCCGGTGGAACCGTTCGATCTGGATCGTTATCTCGGGCGCTGGTACGAGATTGCCCGGCTTGATCATTCCTTTGAACGGGGACTGTCGGAAGTGACCGCTGACTACAGTATCAGGGATGACGGGCTGGTGCGGGTGGTGAACCGTGGCTATGACCAGGCCGCAGACCGTTGGAAACAAGCCGAGGGCCGGGCACGATTTGTCCGTGAACCGACCCAAGGGTTCCTGAAGGTGTCATTCTTCGGGCCGTTCTACGGCTCCTACATTATCTTCGAGCTTGATCAGGAAAACTACAACTACGCCCTGATCAGTGGCCCCGACACCTCCTACCTCTGGATTCTGGCCAGGCAACCGCATTTATCCGATGACATCAAACAACGGCTGATGGCTACAGCTCGAGACAAAGGGTTTGTCGTCGACAATCTCATTTTTGTCGAGCACGGGGCGGTTGATCAGTAAGGAATTTCCCGTAAATCCAGGTTTTTAGTATAACGGCCCCGGCAGTATGGTGGTCCCTGACGAAAGCCGAGGTGTTGATACGCCCCTATGGCTTCAGTGGGGGATCAAGACGCATGGTAGAATAACCGCGTTGCCGGGCGATGGTGATGATTTGTTCGTCGCGCCTGCTTATACCTGTTTCAATATATCCACCATGAATAAGCCGATGACAAAAATGTTAGCAACCCAGTAAACATATCGAATTGTTTTGTGCAGATACGACCTTGATAACGCCCAGACCAATAGCCAGTGAACGATATTAACGGCAATGAATGCAGGAAGAGAAATAATCAAAAAAACCAAGTATTCGCCGCCACCTGCACTGATACTTTGCAGACCTAAAGCGGTTTTCCAAGCCTCAATACTAAAGGCTATCATTGTTAGTGAAAGCACTAAAACAGCGGCGTTACCACTATAAGAGCCATAAGCCTTTAGTTTTTCTTTATTCATAAAACAACCATTCCGGCAGGACAATCTTGCGCCATTGCTATATCCTCCTGCTGTCAGCAGATGATTCCTGTTGCCGGATCTGTTCAATCAGGTTATCTCGAAACCGTTCAAACAGTCGATTGGCCTGCATTGTGGTCAGTTGCCGCCCCTCCACCTTGATGCACAGCCCGATCCACAGGGCGTGGATGGCGGCGAGAGGTTCGGAGTCCGGGTCGTTGGTCAGCATCTGCTCCCACTTCTGCAGTTCAACCGGATCATGGCAGTAGTCGGTATTGTACTCATTGGCAATGCAAAAGGATGTAAAGGACATCGTCAGGAGTAAAGATAAAATAAAGATTTTCACGATGAACGCCCTTGTTACTGTGGTACCGCTTTTGAGAAGACATTCAACACCATAACACCTGCAACGATCAACAATATCCCAATAATCGCGGCAGTATCCAGCTTCTGTCCGAAAACCAACCAGGCAATCAGGGAAATCAATGCAACGCCGACACCAGACCAGATTGCATAGGCAACACCCACCGGGATGGTCTTGAGGGTTAAGGAGAGAAAGAAAAATGCGGTTGAGTAGCTGATGACGACAATCAGTGAAGGCCACAGGCGGGTAAACCCTTCTGCTGACTTTAATGCCGATGTTCCAATGACCTCACTGACGATTGCTGCTGAGAGAAAAGCCCACTGTTGCATGATTGCATACCATTTATGATTAGAGGATTATCCGCTTGAAACGGATCTGCAAATAAAAAACCCCTCGTGCGGAGGGGGGGTGCACGAAGGGTTTTTGGGAAGCTATGTAGCCCCTTGATTCGAAGGTTACTCCAACTTAGGATTTGGGGGCAAGTAAAAATCGACAGAAAAGATCAGGCCAACTTGCGGTACTGCAGTGACTTAGTGTGTCACTTTGGCAGGTTATCTTTCATCCTATCGTGTCACCAGGAGAACAATATGCAAGCCATTTTACTCGGTCGGGCCGATCAGGTACCACCGGAAAATTTGAATATCCCCCTGTTCCTTGACCGGGTACCTGCCGGATTCCCCTCACCGGCGTCCGATTATTGCGAACGCAGTCTGGATCTGAATGAGTTGTGTATCACCAAGCCCGCTGCCACTTACTTTGTCCGGGCACAAGGGGAGTCGATGCTTGATGCCGGGATTTTCCCCGGTGACGTGCTGGTGGTGGATCGCTCTCTGGAGGCTCGCCATGGTGATGTGGTGATTGCCGAATATGGCGGAGAGTTGACAGTAAAAAGGCTGGAACTTAAACCGACGGTGCGGCTGATGCCGATGAATAAAAAGTATCTGCCGCTGGTGATCCCGGAAGGGGAGGACCTGCAAATTTTCGGCGTCGTTACCACCGTTATCCACTCCCTGCGCAAACCATGACGGATAACGTCTTTGCCCTGGTCGACTGCAACAACTTCTATGTCAGTTGTGAGCGGGTGTTTCGTCCCGATCTAAAAAATGTCCCAGTGGCGGTGCTGTCCAATAATGATGGCTGTATCATTGCCCGCTGCAAGGAGGTCAAGGACCTGGGAGTCAAGATGGGGACGCCGGTGTTCAAGGTCAGGGATCTGATCAAGAAGCACAACATTCGCATCTTTTCCAGCAACTACAGCCTCTATGACAACATCTCTACCAGAGTGATGCAGACCCTGGAAACCTTCTCCCCACGGGTTGAGATCTATTCCATAGACGAAGCCTTTCTGGATGTAAGCGGTATCTCCCATCTTGAAAGTTATGGCCATCAGATCAGGCAGACGGTTATCAATGACGTGGGTGTTCCTGTGTGTGTCGGTATTGCCCCTACCAAGACCCTGGCCAAACTGGCCAATTATGCTGCCAAGAAATTCAGGCAGACCTGTGGCGTGGTGGATTTATCCGATCCACACCGTCGGCAGCGTTTGCTCGATATCACCCCGGTTTCCGAAGTCTGGGGGATCGGCCGCCGTCATACGGAAAGTCTCGCCCATATCGGTATTACCACCGCCGGACAATTGGCCCGGATGGATACCCGCTTCATCCGCAAAAAATATTCCGTGGTCATGGCACGTACCCTCATGGAGCTGAATGGCGAATCCTGTCTGGATCTGGAAGAGATCGCCTCAGCGAAAAAACAGATTGTCTGCTCTCGCTCCTTTGGTGAGAAGATCAGCGACAAAAGCCAGGTCCGCCAGGCCCTCTGCGAATTTGCCGCCCGTGCCGCCGAAAAACTCAGAAAAGAAAAACAGCGGGCAACCGTCATCACCGCTTTTATCCGCACCAGCCCGTTTGATAAAAACGAACCCTACTACGCCAATGTCGCCACCGGCCGTTTTTATCAGCCCACCTCCGACACCCGGCAGCTGGCCGGCATGGCAACCAATCTATTTGAACGGATCTGGAAAGACGGACATCTCT
>JAWOFG010000175.1:0-11128 GCA_046482365.1 Pelovirga sp.
CTACACACCTATCAGGTCCCCACCGACAAAACCGTCCCTTATGTTTTTAAAGAATCCGACCTGTTCGCGGCCATGCCGCCGGTTTTTGCCACGGCATTTATGGTCGGGCTGATGGAATGGGCCTGCATGGAGGCATTACGACCGCACATGGAGGAAGGGGAAATCAGCCTCGGCACCAATATCTGTGTCAACCATCAGGCCGCGACGCCGGTGGGAATGCAGGTTCAGGTTGAGGTGGTCTGCACCAAAGTGGATGGAGCAAAAACCACCTGGCAGGTAACCGCCAGAGATGAAAAGGACCTGATCGGGACCGGAACCCATGAGAGGTTTATTATCAATGCGGAGAAGTTTGCGGGGATTTTGCGGAAGAAGGCTGGGGAGGGATAGCTCCCGAATTCCTCTTCCCATTCCAAATCGAAATCGTTTTTATCGTTGCCTCAGACCGCCTGACCATCTCGAAGCTGGCAACCTCGCCAGCTCAGGCGCAGTCGTCGATTGAAAAGCAAACTTCGACTGTCCAGGTGCCATTTCTTTCGATCCCGATTTCGATTTGGAAAATATGCCACCACTCCGGGCTTACTTACTTAACTGTTAAGTGCAATGATTATCCGCTGGCTCTTTGTGGGCCGTCTGCACTGTCAGTTGCAAGCTTGGAGCTTTTGCCAAAAGTATGGCGGCGGGCGGGGCCGCGACCCTGCGGTGTTGGTGTTAATCTGGATTGATCAGGACAGTTCCAACTACCTTTAGAACCGGCCGTTCACGCACCGTCCCTGCATAGCCACATCTGCGACGCGGCAACGTCACTTGTTAACAGAATTCACCGACGGGTCCTCGGGGATCTGTGCGCCGTGCCACACGGCCACAACCCAGACAACATCATCCTTGATCCGGTAGAAAAACCGATAGGGGGTAACGATGACCTCACGGTAATGGACATCAGAAAATTCCGGAAGAGTTCGCCCGGATTCAGGATAATCGCGGAGGCGCAAGAGGGTTTTCTCGGCCCTTTGCCGAAATAAAATCGCTGCTGATGGTTTGTCGCGGCGGATATAGGCCAGGGCCTGCAAAAACTGATCGCGAGCAGCTGGAGTAAAGACGATCTTCATTACTGCTCAGCCAGCAGGGTATCAGCTTCCGCCAGCACAGTTTCCAAATCAAAACCAATGCCGGCCTCAATGTCTCGTTCCCCACGGGCAAGTAATCTCAGGACTTCAAGCTCATGCTGCGTATGCTCGTATTCTTGCATACTGACCATCACTGCGGCGGCTCTTCCTCGCTGGGTGATAAACACAGGATCGCGTGAAGTTGACATACTCTTGATAATGCCACTGGCGTCCTGGCGGAGATCAGAGATGGGGATAATTGTCGGTGCTTTTGACATTGGTCGTACCTCCTATTGTCCTTCCAATAGTAGCATTCAATAGAATGGTAACGCAACGATGACTTATTTGACTAACAACAACGCCGCCGAGTGCCTTACTCTATATTGTGCTATAAACCGCGGTGCGACGGTTTCGCCCGATGGTTACGGTGCCACAGAAACACCTGGGTGTAATGAATTGCGCCCCCACTAAAATCTGGATTCCCGCCTGCGCGGGAATGACAAGGATGTAAAAATAACCGTCTTTATGCGCCGGTTCGGGCTGTTACCACCGCACTGTAGCGCTGCACCCCCTGGCGAGCAAAGCAAGAGGGGGCGCCTGTTGCCTTTCGTGAAAAGAGGCAGAGACCTACCACTTTCATCTGCTGGCGAAAAAAGCTCTGCCTTCTGCGCACCACAAGTCGCCCCACGCCAGTGGTGCCTTTTTCTGCTGACTCTTTTGTGGCATGACAAAAGAATCAGGCGGCATGCGGGGCCGCGACCCCGCGACTTTGACCTTAATGTTGATCTGAAACAATCGGGCGGTTCATGAACCGCCGTAATTCATTGGGCTCCCGGCAATTTCAGGGTCACGGTGCCGGTGTCGGATACTACAAAAACAGCCGATAATCTGTATCCAGAACTGCTGCCAGTTTCTTGGCGTTTTCCTTGCCGATAGGACGTTTTCCGCTTTCCATCTCGGAAAGATGATTCTGCCGGATGCCGGTTTTTGCGGCCAGTTGAACCTGTGTCAATCCCTCACGATAGCGCAAGCCCTTCAGGTGGACCGATGTACGCGTTTCATGCGGGAAATTACTGACAAAATATTCATCAGCACTGACCGAGGATGTTTGCACTGTTGCGGGTTCCAGTTTGGCGACAAAGGCACGAATCTTCTCGACATTTTCAGGGTGAACCTGAAAACATAAAGAAACGGTTTCTTCATCAGTATGGCGCTTTTTCGTGTGTACCAACATAGACAATCTCCACGGTGATGGTCTGCTTTTCTGCCATCCATACGGCAACGTACGTCGGTTTTCCTTTTTTCAGATGGCAGTGATGTCCGCCTTCAGCAAGTTTTGAGTAGTTCGGCCAGTTTCCACGGATCGGGCCAAGCAGAGCAATTTCATCCATCAATGTCAAAAGAGCGGCCTTGACCGCTTTTGGCAATTTCATTGATTGCTTGTTTGCCTTATTGGATAACTGGACGTTCCATGTCATACAATATATACCTTTTATTGGGATATTTCAAGCACTGCAAACGAACCCCGCTACTAGCAAATTCCAGGGGAAATTTGGATCCTGGAGAGCTTTGTTTAATTGTTGAAGTTACTCCCTTCAACAACTTTCTCCTCAAACAACAACGCCACCGCTCGGCTTTATGCCGATGCGGTGGCGTTTGATATTCACTTTGATACTCCCCCCATGCTCAGCCCCCTCCTGTAAAAGCGGGGACATAAAACTAATTTTGAAGATTAATTAGTATTATGTCCCCGTTTTTACGGGCGGTTCGTCGATTTTCCGATAGGGGCGGGATTCATCGCGCCCGATGGCAACGGTATCAGCGACACATCTGGGCGCAATGAATTGCTCCCCTACAGCTAAAACCAGGATTCCCGCCTGCGTGGAAATGACGACGGTGTAAAAATATTCGTCTCGATGCGCCGGTTCGGGCTGTTACCACCGCACTGTAGCGCTACACCCCCTGGCGAGCAAAGCGAGAGGGGGCGCCTGTTGTCTTTCGTGAAAAGAGGCAGAGAACTACCACTTTCATCTGCCGGCGAAAAAAGCACTGCCTTCTGCGCACCACAAGTCGCCCCACGCCAGTGGTGCCTTTTTCTGCTGACTCTTTTGTGGCATGACAAAAGAGTCAGGCGGCGGGCGGGGCCGCGACCCCGCGATCTTGGTGTTGAGGCTAACAATCGGGCGGTTCATGCACCGCCCCTGCAAAAACGTTAGAAGTAACTACGGGAAGCAGTAATTTGCCACCTCGAAGAGTAGCAAAACACGCATTGTCTACCTATATCAGATTGATAAAATTGATCAATCAACAAGAACTTCTTTCAGTGCAGGGTTGCAAGTAATCTGTAAATCAGCAGGAAGAATAAGTGCCGATACTGTTGGTACTTTTACTGGGAGACAAACAGGAAGGAGACTATTGATGGAGAGAGAGCGTTATGATTATGTGCGTGTCCAGAGCGAGCAGGGACGTGATGTCTTTGTCAGAAATCCGGAAACCCGCGAAGAGGGACTGGTAGAACGCTGTGCCGATGACAAGGTGTATGTCCGGACCTCAGATGGCGCGGAGCGTAGTTGGGATTATCGGCAACTTCAGGAACTAACGCGCGACAAAAAAGAGTGGCCACGATTGAATTGAAACTCCGGAACCTGGTGAGCCGGCCGGCAAATGCGGGGACATAAAGCTAATTATTAAAATTGATACGTATGATGTCCCAGTATTTTTCCTCACTCGGCTTCTTTCACCCGGCGCAGTGCGAGTCGGGTCATCGGCGGCCCCACTATTTCAAAAACGACGGTGGAGGCCAGCACGACCGACATGATCACATCGGCGCGCTCGGGAAACCGTTGCGCGGCCATGAGTGCCATACCCACGGCGACACCCGCTTGGGGCAACAATGCTAACCCCATCCAACGGCTCGTCCCTTGCGGCATGGCACGCCACCGTGCGCCGGCCGAGGCGCCTAACAGGCGGCCAGCAATTCGGGCAACAACGAATACCGCGCCTAACCAACCCACCGTTGAAAGTTTGTTCAGTTCCAGGGCCGCACCAGCGAGCAGGAAAAAGACGATCATGAACGGCCACTGGATATTTTCGATAGCGTGAAACGGACGATCGTGGTGCCTGGCTAAATTGGCTACCACGGCACCCATGACCACCGCGGCCAGCAAGAAGGATACTTCCAGCCAGCGGGCAGCTCCCAGGCACAGAAAAACAAGCCCCAGAGCTTCTGTCAGGGTAGGGTCACCGGGTGCAACGCGCCCAGTTGCATAGGTCGCCGGAACACCTATGATCACACCCAGGAGCACAGCACCGCCGATGTCCCATGCCCCATGGTGCAGAGCACTCATCCCGTCGCCGCCATCCAGCATGGCTGCTGCCGCCATGAACAGACTGAACGTTAACACCCCCCAAGCGTCGTCTACTGCCACCACGCCCAATAAGGTATCAGTGAAAGGTCCCTCGGCACCGCTCTCGCGGATAACATCCGTCGTTGCTGCAGGTGCAGTGGCAGTCGCCAACGCTCCCAGGAGCAGCGATAAAGCGAGATCGTCGGTCAGAAGCCAGACGGCACCGATCACCAGGGCGGCGGTAAAGCAGACGATTGTGAAGGACAACACCAGGACGTCTGATCCGTGACGTTTTAAGGTACTACGGTTGAGATGTCCGCCCAGCAAAAAGCCGACCATGGTCAGAGCAACCTGGGACACCAGGGTAAACCATTGTGTTCCAGCCGGCTTTAACCATCCGAGCGAAGAGGGTCCGAGGACTACACCAACGATGATCAGCAACGTAACCCTGGGCAAAGGCGTGCGTCGACCCAGCAATTCGGCTGCCAGACCAACAAAAAAAACAAATCCCAGGAGAAGAAGCATCAGGGGTTGATCAGTCATAAACCCTCCGGTAGTCAACCAAGCTGATTAGCTGATAAGCAGTAGCCGTTCGATGGACCATCCCTGCCTAAGGAATACGCACCACCGCATACCCCTGCATCTGATAACCGATCACCGAGACGAAACCGTTAGCCACGGAATCCACCTCCGGGAGGATCGTGGCCGGATCGACTCCCGCCATGTTGACGGCATAAAGACAGACCTCAAATTTCACGCCGTCCTGTTTCATCTGCCGGATAGTGGCCTGGAACTGTTCGACCTCGGTACGCACTTCATCGGGGAACTGGACCAGATTCGTTGAAATCAGATTCACCACCGGGCCATGAAAAACGACGACAATCCTGGGCACTATTCCAAGATCACGGACAGCTTGATCCTCGTATGAATTTTTCACTGCCCAGAATACCCGGTTGGCAACCCCGGGGTCGCCGGAAGTGAACTGATAGACGGCATTGTAGGTTGTAATACCGTTGAACGCTGCTGCGTAACCTGAGGCAAAAGTGGGAACAACTCCAACACTAAGCAGGATGATCACAGAGAGGATAACGATGCTGGAGCGAACGAACGGTTTTAATGATCGACTCATGGCACACTCCTTACCAGCGCACAAAAGAGGTCTGGTATTAAAAGGTTTGCTCAGTTCTACGCCACTGACCAGCTTGAGGGTGCTACGGCAACTTTTATATCTACAGAGATTTTACCCTACTTGAGACTATAAATCTGCATCCGCGATATGCGCGCACATGTTAGAATGGCAGCCAAGCTAGAAAGGAGACACCTTCTATGCGAAACACAACCTCTATCCGGTTGACCGTTATTACCCTTAGCTGCCTGTTACTGCTCTCCAGCCAGGCCGCGGCCATAGACCCTTCACAAAGCAGCGATCAGGTGGGACGCATCAGCGTAAGCGAGCTATTGCGATTAATCGAAGAAAAGCCGGTGGTTATTGTCGATGCGCGGATCGAGCGGGCATGGAAACGGGCCGGCAACAAAATTCCCGGCGCGATCCGACTCGATACGCCGGAAAAGATTGCTCACTTTACCAAGGTCACAGACCCTCAGCGAGCTATTGTCGTCTATTGTCTCTGACCGCGCGAACGCTCCAGTGCCGGTCTGGCACTGAGATTAACACAACAGGGCTTCAGCCGCGTCCAGGTACTTAAAGGGGGCTATCATGCGTGGATCAGTGAGGATCTGCCGCTGGCTGAAAAATGAGGCTAACAGCACTTGACATTAACAACTGTGCGGAAAATTTGCTAAGATGGTCCCACAACAGTTGGAACAACCCCGCAGGATATCCGCTAAAGGAGAGAGATAATGACCGAATGGAGCTGTGAAAATCCGGAAGAACATTGTGATCTGCACGCCTGTCAGTTGACAGCCAATGCCCGCAACCCTGAAATTGACAAAATATTTGAAAATCCCCGCTACGCCTGTACCAACTGCGGCGCCAAAGTCCACGATGCAGTTAATGTCTGCCGGCCAAAGGAGCTTTGACCAGTATGCAGCGAGCAACCTCATTACCACTCAATGAGGTTGCTCGCTGCACTTATCAGTCCTGCCACACCGCGATACGCTGAATCAGCGGATACACCGCTGGGCCAAACTGGTTGTAAATGGCAACATCGGCAGCATCGCGTCCATAACCGATAGTCACATAGCCCCCCCTGTGGAGAGTCTGGGTTGCATCAAAGGTGTACCAACGACCACCGACGTATGCTTCAAACCAGGCATGCAGATCCATCGGCTCCAGTTCATGCAGGTACCCCACGACAAAGCGCGCCGGAATGCTGATGCTGCGGCAGAGTGCCACCCCGAGATGCGCCAGATCACGACAAACCCCCGACTGGCGCTGATTGACCTCAAGTGCAGAGATCGGCATATCACTGCTACCGGGGAGGTAACGAATAAAGTTGCGCACCCAGTCCTCAATCGCCGCCACCTGGTCATAGCCGGGCTGGGCATTGGCGGTGATCTCCGTTGCCATCTGACCAAAGCGGTCTGACTCGCAATAACGACTTGGCAACAGGTATTCCAGCACGCCATTGGGGAGATTCTGAATCTCGATAAAGGGCGCGCCCACCGCCTGATCGGTAGAATCTGCGGTCTTCACCTGGGCCAGGGTATGAATGGCAAAGTGTCCGGGCGGTGCGATCAAGCGCTGACAGAGATTCCCATAGCCATCGGTAAACTCGAATACAGGCACCTCGGGGACAAGGCGGTATTCTTCTTTGGCTATCCATTGATGGGCACCACTACGTGGCCGCAACATCAGCACAAACGGCGTTGCTACCGCGATATCAAACTCAAGGTCACAACTGACGGTTAACCACATAATCACCCCTTGTCAGGCACTTGCAACTGGTTACAGATCGTGCCTGAGAACCGCATGAACCAGACGATCAGTTTTCCATCTTCGTCCGGAAAAACACCTCGTAAATCGCCTCACCAACCTGGTTGATCCGGGTCTGGGTAACATCGAGGTATTCGTGCAGACCGAAATCAAAAATCTCTTCCAACGAGGCGTACTGAAATTCCGCCAACAATCGCCCTAATGTCTGCTGAGCCTTATTGGTATAAGAATCGCTCTGGCCGCCGCTGATTTGATTGAGGGACTTCATCGCTGCCGCCAGTGAATAATGGACGGCGCGCGGAAAGTTGCGGTCAAGCAGTAAAAAGTTGGTAATATTGCGCGGGGCGATTCGGCCATATTGCTTGCGGTACATCTCAAAGGCACTGGCTGAGCGCAACAAGGCTCCCCAGAGGATATTGTCATAGGGGCTACCGACGTAATCAACCGACGGCAGCAGGATGAAATACTTCACATCCAGCAGTCGGGTAGTTTTGTCAGCACGCTCCAGCATCCGCCCCATGCGGCCAAAATGCCAGCCTTCGCCATGATTCATGGTCGCATCGGTAATGCCGATAAAGGCGTGACTGGCGTTCATCACTTCAGCAGAAAACTGATGAGGCAAATCCATGACCGTCTCCTCCGAGGCGGCATTGACCATCAGGTAAAAGGTATTGAGCTGCTCCCACATCTCAGAACTGATATATTCACGAATGGACCGGGCGTTTTCCCGTGCGGCGCGCACACAGGAGTAAATAGAGTTGGTATTACGCCGATCAAAGATCAGAAAACGGATGGCGTTGTCCCGGGTTGCCTCCCCGTAAAGCTTTTTAAACAACTCATCGTCACCGGTGGTATTGATCAACGGTTGCCACTGATCGCTGGCATCCTCGGGGAGATCGAGGGTCATATTGTAGTTGGCGGAAATAAAACGGGCAACATTCTCGGCCCGTTCAATATAGCGGTTCAGCCAGTAAATAGAATTCGCAACCCGACTCAGCATGGCGCATCCTCCTGATTCTGATTCTGATCTTGTTCCATTTTCTGCTCCTGCAACGGGGACTCGGGCGATGGCCCTTCCAGCGAATTAATCACCCAGGTATCTTTGCTTCCCCCACCTTGTGACGAATTAACCACCAGGGAACCTTTCTTCAGCGCCACCCGCGTCAACCCCCCCGGCATAACGTAGATATTATCATCACCACACAAAATGTAGGGGCGCAGGTCAACGTGCCGTCCCTCAAAGTGATCGCCCATTAACACCGGCACCCGCGACAGCGACAGGGTCGGCTGGGCGATATAGATGCGGGGCTTGGCGATAATCAGCCGACGGAATTCTTCACGCTCGGCAGCACTGGCATGGGGCCCGATCAACATACCGTAGCCGCCGGATTCGTTAACCGCCTTGACCACCAGCTTATCGAGATTTTCCAGCACATATTTGCGCTCGTCTTCGCGCCAGCAGGCGTAGGTCGGAACATTCTTAATAATCGGATCTTCCTGCAGATAATATTTGATAATCTCCGGCACATAGGCGTATACCGCTTTGTCATCGGCAACCCCGGAGCCGGGGGCATTGGCAAGGGCGACTTTGCCCTTACTGTAGGCTTCCATCAAGCCCGGTACGCCAAGCATGGAATCGGCACGGAACACCTTGGGGTCGATAAAGTCATCGTCAATGCGCCGGTAGATCACATCGACCCGCTCCAGCCCTTTGGTGGTGCGCATCATCACCTCGCCGCGATGGACAACCAGGTCGCTCCCCTCAACCAGCTGTACGCCCATCTGCTGGGCCAGATAGCTGTGCTCAAAATAGGCAGAGTTATAAATCCCCGGAGTCCAGACCACACAGACCGGCGAACGTACCCCGGCCGGCGCCATTTCCTGCAACATCTCGAGCAGGCGAATCGGATAATCGGTCACCGGCTGGACACTGCAGGCGTCAAATACCAACGGAAAGGTGCGCTTCATGATCTGACGGTTTTCCAGCACGTATGAAACCCCGGAAGGACAGCGCAGGTTATCTTCGAGCACATAATATTCACCGTCGCCACCGCGGACCAGATCAGTGCCGGTGACATGACACCATATCCCGCAGGGCGGATTCAAACCGATACAGGGCTTGCGAAATCCTTCCGCCGAGAGCACCAGATCGGCCGGCACAACCCCATCCTTGAGGATCTTCTGGTCGTGATAAACATCGTCGATAAACAGATTCAGGGCCCGAATCCGCTGTTTCAGACCGACCTCCAGGTGTTGCCATTCCTGCGCCTGAATAATTCGCGGAACAATATCAAAGGGGAAAATTTTTTCCGTCTGGGCATCTTCACTGTAGACGTTAAAGGTGATTCCCAGATTCAGCAGCGCCTTTTCTGCCGCCTGCTGACGCCGCTGCAATTCTGAATCGGGCAACGCATTGATACGCTTGACCAGCAGATCGGCACCGGGGCGTGGTTGTCCGTCAGCATCAAACAACTCATCGTAAAAACCTTCGGTATCATAACCGGTGAAATTCATTGAATCCTCCTTTACTTAAGGGGTCAAAAAAGACATCTAATGGCTGCTGGAGTCAGGATAGTGGACCCTGACTCTGCTGTTGTTGCTGCAGCAGCAACAAGGGTTGATCTGGCTGTCTTGCTACATCAACGGAAACAACAACCCGATGTTTGCCGCCCCCCAGAGCAATACCCTTTAAGGGAGAGACATCAGAAAAATCCCGCCCCCAGGCAACGGTAATGTGCTGCTCCAGAGGCTGGTAGTTATTGGTCGGATCAAAATCAAGCCAGCCATGGCCCGGCAGATAAACGGCAAACCAGGCATGGGAAGCATCGGCACCGATAAGTCGTTCCTGACCGGGCGGTGGCAGGGTTTCGATGTAACCACTGACATAGCGTGCCGCCAGCCCCAGGGCGCGCAGACAACCAATAGCAACATGAGCAAAGTCCTGACATACGCCTCGCCGCTTTTCGAGAACTTCCGCCAGCGGTGTGGCAATTGTCGTTGATGTCGGGTCATAGGAAAATTCCCGATGGATGCGCTGCATCAGATCGATAGTGGCGACCAGCAAAGGACGACCGGGAGTCATCGAGACCCGCGCGTAGTCAGCCAGTGGCGGCAACAAAGGGATCAGCGGAGAAGCGTAACGATACGGCATCACGGCGACGATATCCGGCGTACGCTGGGTACGCAACATTTCGACAACCGCCTCCCAGGGGTGGGACTGCTCCGGCTTCTGCAGGTACACCCGGGGGAAGACTTCGACATCACTGATGGCCGTCACGGTCAGCATTTCATGGGGTTGATGAATCGCAAAATGGGTTCTGCGGTTGCCGAAAAAATCGCTGCGCTCATGGACATCTGTCGCTCCGGGAGTGATCTGCAGCACACTGCTGGAGCAGCGTTGATGCTCGGTCTGGCGTATTAACAGGCAGGTTTCATTGCGGCACAGGTTCACTGCTTGGCTGTAATGATAACGGCTGACATGACGAATTCGGTATTTCATAGGGCCAATTCCCGCAGCGGCGAACCGAACTGCTGCAACGCAAGGGTCGGGCTGAAGTAAAGTTGTGTCAGACTATCCGAAAGCTGCTGCAGTCGCTTTTTCTGATCTGTCAGCAATGCTTCCAGTAGCGGATAGGTCCCATGATCGGAAATCTGTCGGATCAGGGCTTTATGATCTGTCGCCAGCAATTGCTCCATGGCAGCGGATATAATCGCCTCATCCTGACCCACTGTCGGCGTATTGGCTTCATGAGGTAGTTCGCTGATATGCTTTTTCAGCTGGC
>JAWOFG010000022.1:0-2584 GCA_046482365.1 Pelovirga sp.
GAGTGAGCAAGGGCGGAAAAACCGAGACCACCGTATTCGAGAGGAATAATCATCCCGAAAAAACGCTGCTCTTTAAGATACTGCCAGACGTCAAAGGGGAGATCCTTTTCGATTTCAGTAATCTGCCAATCATCCAGCATGCGACAGAGTTCTTCGACAGGGCCATCAAGAAAAGCCTGTTCCTCCTCGCTCAAAGCGGCGGCTGGCTGGTCGAAGAGCTTCTTCCAGTCCGGATCAGCACTGAAGAGCTCACCATCCCAGCCGACCGTTCCCGCTTCCAGCGCTTCGCGCTCGGTATCGGAAAGGGTCGGCAGCATCCGGTGAAAAAGCTGAAAGAGGGGGCGCGTCAAAATTTGTTGGCGCAAAAAAGACAGGTTAATAATGGCGATAATAACCGCCGTCAGAACAACCAGAGCCACGATCCCACCCATCGGCAGGTTTAAGGCGAAACCGATTGCGACGGCAAACAAAATCAGCGCAACAGACCATAACCTTAGATCAACACGAAAATAAGCAAGTGCCAGAAACACAAGTATCAGTGTGAGTACCATCATCGTCATCAGCGCCTCCTCTTGCCGGCCTGCTCAGGGCGGCTTTTGATCTATCCAACGCAGCACCTGATACTGTCAGAATACCCGATCAAGGTTGTATCGATTAAGGTCGCCGCAAACATTAACATGATCTGGCAGTCTGCTTGATTGCTTTATAAACAGCTTGGTCGAACGCCCGGAACATACACTGTAACCTGAATTATAATGGTCATTTACTTTCCGGGCAAATCTGCGCCCCGCAAAGGGCATCCAGTCGGCGCGAAAGGCAGTGTGATCGTTTATCATCACCGCTACGGCATCGAGGCACCTGGCAGGGTCAAAAGCCATTTTCAGATCGTTGCTGCAGACTGCCGCCTGGAATCCGGGTGACGTTGACAATCTGCTTGGCGTATTTGGTCAACGAACGCATCATTTCGACCACGTCGACAATCTGGAATTGTCCGTGCTTGCTGGTCTTGATTAGTTTCTGGCCAGTGATCATCAGCAGCGGGAAAGCCCCCAACTGGGCGTAAGCGGCGCCGGTCATCAGATTGGTGGCACCGGCGGGACCAACGGTCGCCTGGCAGCCCCCCGGCCTGCCAGTCAAACGCCCGTAGGTAGCCGCCATGAACGCCGCCCCCTGCTCGTGGCAAGTCAAGATCAGTTCGATCGATTAGTTGCGCAACGCTTCAAGAAAATCGATATTCTCTTCGCCGGGAACCCCGTATATTCCCTCGACCCCTTCTTATTCAAGGGCCATGATGATCAGTTTGGAGACATTCATTGCTATTACTTCGTGTGTTTAAAACAGCTCAGCGCGAGCCTCATGCCAGAGTGCCTGCTTTTCGGAGGACCCACCGCCGGCGGCCAGTGAACAGGTCTGAACACTGGGGTAGAATTCGATGAAGGTCTTATTTCTCCCCGATCCAGTGCCTCGGCTCCAACAGCACTGCCGACCACCAGCGCCATCAATCAGAGCCGTTTTTTTATGAGATCCCATGGTAAGACCCTCCCTCTTAAAGGCACACCGGTTAATGTTCTTACAAACAGGGACTTATCCCGGTTCGCTGAAATTCTCCGGTCTGTTCAGGGACCAGTCGTAATCGATGCAATCAATCCGATCGGCCTGATCGATCTGCGGATGGCGTTCTTCATCGGTATAGGCTTTAATAAATTGGCGAATGCTGCCGGCCGCTTCGACAAAATCATCGGCGTACCATTTGAACAATTCGGAAAGCATCAAGGTGCGCCCTTCGATGTGCAACTGGCGTTCGGTGTTAAATGCACGAACCGTGTTGGCCGTCATCAGATCATTGGTGTTGGTTGGGGTATAAAGTTGTTTTCGCAAGGGCGGACAGCCGACCGAAGCACAATTCACCGCGTAATGAACACGGGCGTCCTTCCACCCCTTGCGTTGATAATCGCTGCCAAGCAGGATATCTTTTTCGATGGCACTCAGGCTGTATTTTTGTCCCCCGACAGTGAACAGCTCCCGCTCAAAAACATGTTTTTTAAAGGGGCTGTAGCGCCCGCCATAATCCCAGACAGAATCGACCAGCTCTCCTTTGAGGGGATGGGTCAGCAGGTGTTCGATCATGAAAAAATTATAGGCATTCAACCAGAAGGCGATCGATTGATATTTTTCCGTCAGACGGTCGGGTTCAAACTCGGCCAAGATGGTTTTTTGCTGATTCAGCAATGCGAAAGTACGACTGTCAGCAAGGGCTTTTTCATAATTAAAGGCTGACACCAGACCGCCCCCGGGCAGATCCTTTTCCACGACAAAGCGATTCAGTATCTCGGCGTAGGGGGCATAGAACTCTTCAAAATCGCTATTGGCATCAGCAACACCGACCGTTGCTGAAAACAACATCAACACCCCAAAAACCAACAACAGATACAGCCGATGCAAAAAACGCATGCTTTCCTCCACAAGGTTATTTCTGAAAATCAACTTTTCCCTGGCTCTTACGAGGGGTAACCGGACTTATTGTCGCCGAATTTTTACCAGCAACGGTGGTGCACCCTGGCGCTGCTGCCAGATCCGATTCAGC
>JAWOFG010000046.1:0-68363 GCA_046482365.1 Pelovirga sp.
CCGAAGGATATCAGCGATAAAATCTATCTGGTCAAGAAGGGGAAAGTCAGACTGGGAATGGTTAATGCGAACGGAGATGAAATCAGCCTTGATGTTCTTGGACCCGGTGAGATTTTCGGCGAGCTGGCTGTTGCTGATGAAAAACGCCGGTCACACTTCGCCGAAGCAACCGAGGACAGCCTGGTCTGTATTTTTTCGCGGATCGACTTTCAAAAATTTTTAACCGAGCACCCGGAGTTGACCTTTAATGTCATGAAGCTGATCGGCTTCAGGATGCGCGAAATCGAAATAAGGCTTCAGGATCTGACCTTTAAATCGGTGGCTGAACGGTTGAAAACCACCCTGCTGCGCCTGGCTGAGCGCCATGGTATTGAGGAAGCCGGCGGCATCAGGTTGACGATTACCCAGAAGGACATTGCCTACCTGGTGGGAGCTACCCGCGAAGCGGTTGCGGAAGAAATCGCCCGCTTCAAACGTGCCGGGGTACTGGAAACGGCTTACCGCTCTTTGTTAATTACGGACCTTGAGTCTTTAAAAAAACAAGAAAACAGTTAATAAAAGCTCCCCCCGCTTGTTCTTTCCGGGGTTCCCACCAGCCGCAGGATTTAAGGGCAGTAAGCAGAGGGATCAGCATCCTTATCTGCCGCCACCAGACGAATATCAGCATACCAGGCGCGAGCCTGCCCGCCGGTATTGTCGGTATCGGTCATCAGGGCAATGGCACCGGCCTGCGGTGGAGCCTCCCCAAAGATCTTCCGATAATCCTGATAGACATTCCGGCATTCCGTTATCCAGATTCCAGCCTGCTCGTTTCCGCTTTGTACCGCTACCATACGAGCATTGCCAAAAAAGGGGTTAGGAACGACCTCCCCTTGCGCCAAACGGTTGGCCCAGATGTAGTTGATACTTCTGGTTTTGGGCGTAAACCAGTGGGGAAACACCACATAGACGCGGGCAGGGTAATCATCCCCCTCTTTGGCCAGGGCGTTACCGACAGGAATAATACCCTCTACCTTCCAGCGCCACACCAGAATCGGATAGCTCGCCAGATCCACATCGATTTCATAAATCCATCCTGACGCCTGCTTGCGACTTTCAGCCTCGAGCACTACTTCGCCGTCTTCTTCGATTAACCGATACCGGGTAGGATCTGTTGCCCGAAAAGATTGTTCGCGCCAGGCGCTGCTTATCCCTGAACCCCGATCGCCCAAGGGCAACGGCATATCTGCGGCCCGGACTAGTGAGGACCCTGCCGTAACCAGCATTAAACTGAGCAGGCAGGCTGTAGTTAACAAGTACCTGCTGCAGACAGCGACCTGCAGTGTAATTATCAAACGCTGCGCAACAATCTTATAAATACAAGGCATCCCGGTCGCACACATTGGCATCTTGTTCTCCAGTATTGGTTTTTTTTCAGGGGAATCTTTTTTGCGGTATTCATCCTGCTGGTAAAAAAATAGCTGCTTTTTTTATTCCTGAACCCATATGATCTGATTGTCGCATAGTCAGCTATGGACTGACCACCTCATGCAGTTTTCTCTGGCAAGATTTTTCAACGGGTATTATCTTCGTCAGGTTCTTTCTAGGGAGACGTACGTGAGCAAATTTAATCAATGGTTACCGCAAATCTGCCTGCTGCTGGCAATGATTCTCTGGGCCAGCTCTTTTGTGGCGATGAAGCTGGCCCTCGTGGGATACCACCCTATGCAGGTGGTTTTCGGTCGCATGCTGATTGCAACCTTGTGTTTCGTCATCTTTGTCCCGGCTTTCTGCCGCCTGACATTTCGCCGCAAGGATATCAAATACCTGTTGTTAATGGCTCTCTGTGAACCCTGCCTGTATTTTCTGTTCGAAGCCAGAGCCCTAGAATTGACCAGTGCTTCCCAGGCTGGAATGGTTTCGGCTATCCTGCCGCTGCTGGTGGCTGTTCTGGCTTGGGGCCTGCTCAATGAACGGATCCGCCGCCAGACCCTGATCGGCTTCGGGATAGCGATCAGCGGTGTTCTCTGGCTGAGCCTGGCCGGGGACAGTAGCGACAACGCCCCTAACCCCCTGCTGGGTAATTTTCTGGAATTTCTGGCGATGGTATGCGCTGCCGGTTATACCATTTCAGTCAAACACTTAAGCAGTCACTACCCGCCTTTGTTCCTGACGGCTTTTCAGGCGCTTATCGGCAGTCTGTTTTTCTTCCCCTTTTTGCTCTTGCCGGGGGCGGGGCTGCCAAGCGACTGGGTAACGGTCCCCGCTTTGGCCATCGTCTACCTGGGAGTAGCCATCAGCTGTCTGGCCTATGGTTGTTATAATTTCGGGGTCAGCAAGATACCGGCTAATCGCGCCGCTGCCTACGTCAATCTGATTCCGGTATTCGCGGTGATCATGGGGATGATTATTCTGGGGGACAAGCTGAATCTCTCACAATTATTTGCCTGCATCCTGGTCTTTCTCGGAGTCTGGCTCAGTAGCAGGAAAGATCCGCTTTCCTCGTTGCAACCAGCGAAAGTTTTATAATGGAAAAGGTGTCTCTCAGTCCGATTGCTGTCATACGTTCACCCTTTAAGGAAAAGTTCGCAACTCCGCGCCAGTCCGGTCTGACGCCGTCAGTGAAGGCACGGGTTGAATTTTTACCCGAGTTCAGCTCAAGCGAGGCGGTTCGTGGACTTGAAGGCTTCAGTCACATCTGGCTGCTGTTTATTTTTAACCGTCATATTGATCAGGGGTGGAGTCCGACTGTGCGACCACCACGGCTTGGCGGTAACCGCCGGGTCGGGGTCTTTGCCTCACGTTCGCCGTTTCGCCCCAACCCCATCGGCTTATCCGTAGTCAGATTGTTGAACATTGACAACAAGGCAGGGGCATTAACCCTGGAGGTCCAGGGAGCGGACCTGATCGATGGAACACCGATCATTGATATCAAGCCCTATATCCCTTACGCCGACAGTCTTCCGAATGCGCAGGGTGGTTTTGCTGACAGCGAACCGCAACCCTGCCTGGAGATCAGCTTCAGCGATCAGGCCCGGCGCAAACTGAGGAATTTTTCTTCTCAAACAGCGGAACTGGAAACCCTGATCCGTGAAACCCTGTCCCTTGATCCGCGTCCCGCCTATCGCCAGCAAGGTGACGACCAGCGCTCTTACGGCTGTCGCCTCGACCGCTACAATATCCGTTGGCAGGTCGACGGCGCACAGATAACCATCAGCGACATCGAGATTGATTGAATCCCTGGCCGGCAAAAAGCGCCGGGGAAATGGTTATTTCCACCGGCGCTGTTATCATCGATCATCCTTGAGATGTCGTTACTTCTTCATCAGTTCCAGCAGCACATGGTTGAGAATACCGCCACTCTGGAAGAAAGCCACCTCCTGATCAGTGTCGATCCGGCATAACACCTCGATAGTCTGACGCTGTCCGTTGGCACGAACAATCTCAATCGCCAAGTTCTGTTTAGCCTGCAGGGCTGAGCCGGCCGGCAGATTGAAGGTTTCACTACCATCGAGCCCCAGACTTTCAGCGCTGTCTTCGCCGGTGAACTGAAGCGGCAATACCCCCATACCGACCAGGTTGGAGCGATGAATACGCTCATAGCTTTCGGTCAATACCGCTTTGATTCCAAGCAGCAAGGTCCCTTTAGCGGCCCAGTCACGGCTGGAGCCGGTGCCGTACTCCTTACCTGCCACGACGATCAGCGGGACCGATTCGCCGATATAGCGTTGTGATGCATCGTAGATACTCAGCTCATCACCGGAAGGGTAGTGTCTGGTAACGCCACCTTCACTGCCTGGAATCATGCGGTTGCGCAGGCGGATATTGGCAAAGGTACCACGAACCATCAGCTCGGGGTTACCGCGACGCGATCCGTAGGAATTGAAATCCTTTTCCTCTACCCCGTGCTCACGCAGATAGATTCCTGCCGGACTACTCGCCTTGATCGATCCGGCCGGAGAGATGTGATCGGTCGTGATCGTATCGCCAAGCAATGCCAGCAGTCTGGCATCTTTAACCCCGGGATAGTTAGGTGCAACTTCCAGGGAATCAAAAAAGGTCGGACGCCGGATATAGGTTGATTCCTTATCCCAGGCATAGGTCAAACCTTCGGGTACCGGCAGGCTCTGCCAGCTTTCATCGCCATCAAAAACCTCGGCATACTCTTTTAAAAACATCTGCGCATTGACCAGGGCCACCATCTCGGCAACCTCGGCGTTGCTCGGCCAGATATCTTTGAGATAGACCGGTTGTCCCTCGGCATCGCTGCCGATCGGCTCGGTTGCCAGATCAATGCGGGTTGTGCCGGCCAGGGCAAAAGCCACCACCAAGGGTGGTGATGCCAGCCAGTTGGCTTTGGTCTGGGCGTGGATCCGCCCTTCAAAGTTACGGTTGCCGGACAACACTGAACAAACAGTCATATCACCGGCATCAATGGCTTCAGCGATCGGTCCACTTAAGGGCCCGGAATTGCCGATACAGGTGGTACAGCCGTAACCAACCACGTTAAATCCTAGTTGATCAAGATAGTCCTGCAGGCCGGCTTTGGCCAGATAGCTGGTAACCACCTTGGAGCCGGGAGCCAGAGAGGTTTTAACCCAGGATCTGGTGTTCAGTCCCTTCTCCACGGCTTTTTTAGCCACCAGACCGGCGGCCATCATCACCGCCGGATTGGAGGTGTTGGTACAAGAGGTAATCGCCGCAATGACCACGTCACCATGATGCAGTTGATCCTTGCTGCCGGGGACAGGAACAGCCTGATCGCGGTTGTCCACCGGTAACACCGCCTCGGTAGCAGCCCGCATCTGATCAAGCAAAACCCGATCCTGAGGACGTTTAGGGCCGGCCAGGCTGGGTCTGACACTGCTCAAGTCAAGTTCCAGCACGACACTATACTCAGGGTCAGCTAAGTCATCGGTACGCCACAACCCTTGTTCTTGGCAATAGGCTGCGACCAGATCGATGGTCTGCCGGCTCCGACCGGTCAGGGCCAGATAGTCAAGTGTCAGCTGATCAATCGGAAAGAAGCCGCAGGTTGCACCATACTCCGGTGCCATATTACCGATTGTGGCACGATCGGCCAGGGGCAGCTGTGACAGACCGGCGCCGAAAAATTCCACAAACTTGCCAACCACACCGTGCTGGCGCAGCGTCTGCGTCACCGTCAGGACCAGATCAGTGGCGGTAACCCCTTCCGGCAGACTACCGCTCAAGCGGAACCCCACCACTTCAGGAATCAGCATGGAAATGGGCTGACCCAACATCGCTGCTTCGGCTTCAATACCGCCGACCCCCCAACCCAGAACCCCGAGTCCGTTGATCATGGTGGTATGACTGTCGGTACCCACCAGGGTGTCGGGATAAACCCAGGTTTCGCCGTCACTCTGTTCACTCCATACGCCCTGGGCCAGATACTCGAGATTGACCTGATGGCAGATCCCCGTACCGGGCGGTACCACGCGGAAATTGTTGAAGGCCTTCTGCCCCCAGCGCAAAAACGCATAGCGCTCAAAATTGCGCTCCATTTCACGCTCGACATTGGCCTTATAGGCATCGGAACTGCCGAAATGATCGACCATGACCGAGTGATCGATGACCAGATCAACGGGAATCTGTGGATTGATATCAGCGGGATTGCCACCGTTTTGGGCTACAGCGTCGCGCATTGCTGCCAGATCGACAATGGCCGGGACACCAGTGAAATCCTGCATCAACACCCGTGCCGGACTGAATGCAATCTCGCCCGCTTCGGCTGTCTTTGTCCCCCAGTCAGCGACGGCTTCAATGTCCTGGCGCTTGACTAGTTGACCATCTTCTTTACGCAAGAGGTTTTCAAGCAGGATCTTGATCGTGAAAGGAAGCCGACCAAGATCACCTAACCCCGAAGTTGATGCAGCTTTCAGACTATGATAGCGATAGTCGACACCATTGACCGTCAGATTTTTTTTACTTGCAAACGAATTGCCGAGCATCGGCGACCTCCTTGTGCTTTTATGTTTTTATGATATTTTTAGTCTACCCTGTGTTTCATTAAATTGCCAACTCCGACCCATGACATTTATCTTAAACCCGTTGTATTTTGCTAGAGGAACCATGGTTGCGCAATAAAAACATGAAAAATTGACGGTCAATTATACTTCCATTGTAAAATAACGTTGTTTTTCGCTGTTTCTTATGCTAGAAGCAATTTGAAGTAATCGGTTACCCTCGACAAAATGTATAAGGAGTAAAAGCATGGCAGAAGGTACTGTAAAATGGTTTAACGATTCTAAAGGTTTTGGTTTTATCGAGCAGGACAACGGTCCTGATGTCTTCGTCCATTTTTCTGCTATCCAGTCGGAGGGTTTCAAGTCCCTGGCTGAGGGAGATCGTGTCAGCTTTGACGTCATCCAGGGAGAAAAAGGCCCACAATCAGCAAATGTCGTAAAAATTTAAGTTTTTAACTGTTTTCTACAGCAATCACTGTAGTTATGAACGCCTCTGAGGGTAGACCGGAAAGCCCCGCAAGACATTGCGGGGCTTTTCTTTGTGCGCCCGGTTTTCATTGTTAGCCACTGCTCAATGTGCCCGCTCTACCCCTTTGCGCGGGCATAAGGAAACAATTGCGCAGCGACTGCAGTGCGGAACAGGGGCCTTGCAACAGGCACGGCCATGCCAGATCAAGGTATGAGCACACTGAGTCCACTCGGCCGGCGGCAACAGATGGCACAGATCTTTTTCGATCTGATCGGGATTGTCCGAACGAGTCCAATCAAAACGACGCGCCAAGCGTTTAACATGGGTATCGACCACCATGCCTGGTACATTGAAAGCATTGCCCAGGACAACATTGGCCGTTTTACGCCCAACCCCGTCCAGGGCTACCAACTCTTGCAAGGTCTGCGGTACCTCCCCCTGATGCCGCGCAAGCACCTGCGATGCACAACTGATCAGGTTTTTGGCCTTGTTACGAAAGAAGCCGGTAGAACGAATCAGCGTCTCCACCCGTTCTTGTGGTGCTATCGCCAAGCTGGCAGGATCAGGATACTCCCTGAATAGCTCTACCGTCACTTGATTGACCCGCACGTCGGTACATTGGGCCGAAAGAATGGTAGCAACCAGAAGCTCCCACGCTGACCGGTAGTTCAATGCACAATGGGCATCAGGGTACATCAATTCAAGGGATTTGAGCAATTTCAACGCATTTTCGCGGCTTTTCATGCTTGGTGGTTTTCACGCAAAACAACTTTTCCACATTTCATCAACTTATCCACAGACAGGCTTGGGGTGTTTGGGATTGAGGGTGACCTGTTCTTTGATGCGCAGGGTTTTACGAGTGTCACAAGTTTCCACATCAACAACCAAAGGTAGCTGAATTAACGTGCTTTTTGCTTCTTTGCTGGTAACAACCAAACCGCTTATAGCGGTAACTGGACCTTGAAAATAGATGCGTTCCCGCCCCCAGAGGGGGAAGGTTGCCGGGTAATTTGCTCGCCACAGCGGATGTTTTGCTCGCTCAATCTGTGGATTAAAAGCGACTTGTCCACAGCCCCACAGGGGAAGACCGAAGTCGCCGGCAATAATTGTTGCACAAGGGAAGCTGCGGCCGCCCAGCAGCTCGTCACCAAAAAGTCTCGCCACCTGCTTGAGACGCTTGCCTGGATGCCAGTTGAGGGTCAGGTTAAGCAGATGGACGCGTTCAGAGGCATTATCAAAGTCGGCGCGGACACAGACGTCGTCATGCCCCAGCGGTATAGTTTGCAGATTGTGCAAGGGGTAACGTGATAAATAGGCGCAACTGCCTTCGTTATCGGGTCCGTAAGCCGCTAGACCGACCCGCTCAGCCAGGCGTTGCAGGGAGGCTTCACCCAGTGGCGGCCCAAGCCGTTGCAGCAATACCAGGTCAACTCCCTGCTCGCGAATAATCCGGCCGCAGAGTTCCGCACACAATTCGCCTGACCGACTGCGTTCATGGTTCAGATCGTAGCTCATGACCCGGAATCGTAGCATTTATCCACCTTTCTCTGGGTCACCGGTATCTGCCGGACGAGGTCTAAAAAGAATAGCTGGCGGTGCTACAATGTATCAATTCTGCGAATACTTTCAATGACTATCTGCTGTTCAGGATAGTCCTGAAAGAGGTTGTTACGCTTGTATGTCCTTTGCCTGGCCATTGTTTCAACAACATCCATTCCACCAACGACCTGGCCAAAAACTGCGTAACCAAAAGCACTGGGAGATCTTCCGCGATGGTTAAGAAAATCGTTATCGGTCAGGTTGATAAAAAACTGGCTGGTGGCACTATCGACCTGGCTGGTGCGGGCCATCGCCAGACTGCCGGTGCGATTTTTCAGACCGTTATCAGCTTCGTTAACAATCGGGTCAGCTGTTTCTTTTCTGCGATCATTCTTGTCAAAACCACCACCCTGTATCATAAAACCTCTGATGACACGATGGAAAATCGTATCATCATAAAATCCACGATCAACGTAAGCAAGAAAGTTTTCTACCGTTACAGGGGCTTTTTCAGGATAAAGTTCAATCTGAATCGCTCCATGGCTGGTTTTCATCTCAACCCGGGTAGCAGCCATCAGGGTTCCTGTTCCACAGCAGATCAGCAACAGTAAAGTGATCAGAGTCCTCATCATTACTCCTTTGTATCGGTCCCGAAAGAACTTTAAATTTTTTCCGCTTTAAGGTCGCGCATCATCAGATCGTTTACCGCCTGACGCGGATCCTTGTTCTGATACAGAATATGATAGGTCTGTTCGATGATAGGAACATCCACCCCCAGTTTTTGCGCCAATTGGTAGGCCGACAGGGTCGTCTTAACCCCCTCTGCGACCATGTTCATACCGGCCAGGATTTCCTCAAGCGAACGACCCTTGCCCAGTTCCATACCAACGCTGCGATTGCGCGATAAATCGCCGGTACAGGTTAGCACCAGATCCCCCATACCGGCCAGGCCGGCAAAGGTTTCCCGATCGGCACCAAGCTTGACCCCCATCCGCGTCATCTCTGCCAGACCACGGGTGATCAGCGCGGCACGGGTATTATAACCAAAGCCCAGACCGTCGGCGACCCCGGCTGCCAGGGCAATGACATTTTTCATCGCACCACCCAGCTCAACCCCGACAATATCATCGTGGGTATAGACTCTAAATACCGGCGTACTGAAGAGCCGTTGCACCGCCTCAGCAACTGCAGGGTCATAACCGGCAGCAACCACCGCGGTCGGCATGTGCTGACTGACCTCACGAGCAAAAGAAGGCCCGGAAAGAAAAACCACCCGGCGCTTCAACCCTGAGGGAAGCTCATTGTCAAACACCTGGGAGAGCAGTTGCAAACTGTCATTTTCTATGCCTTTCGAAGCGGAAACAATAACCGCATCTGATGGCAGGCCCGGCAGCGACTGGCGTAGCACCCGGCGCGTCACTTGAGACGGAGTAACGTAGATGACAAAAGCAGCGTCAGCCACCGCATCCCCAAGGTCATCTGTTATCTGCAGGTTTGTCGCGAGGGGAATCCCGGGAAGGTAAAGATCATTGATCCTGGTTGTACGCATCCGCTGGGCAAGGTCTTTTTCAAAACACCACAGGGTAACGGCCAGATCCTTTTCTGCCAGCAGATTGGCAAGAGTCGTTCCCCAGCTACCTGCACCTACTACCGCTATTCCGGTATTCATTCCAACCCCTCGTTTCTGTTGTGGATGCGCCTGGTTAAATGATCGATCCTCTGTTCCAGCAGCAATGGGCGTGGATAATCCCGCAGGTTGCGGTATGATTCCAGAGCCAACTCCAACTCACCCCTCTCTTCCAGCAGGACCGCCATATTAAAGTGGGCTCGTGCGGCATAGTTACTCTCTGGAAAATCATCAACCAGCCGCTGCCAATCCTGATTGGCTTCTTCAGTGCGGTTTTCAAGTATCAGAATTGTGGCTTTGCGATGTAGAACTTCCGGGATCAAAGGACTATCCGGATAGGTTGACAACAGGTTCTCCAACTCAATCCGGGCCTGAGGATAATTTTGCAAACGAAAGTAGCTGTCAGCAATCTCGTACAGATATTGATCGGGTTTGCCCTGATCAGTCTCAAGCAGGCGCTGGTAATAGCCAATGGCCTGCATATCGTCCCCCAAGTCAATTTTTACAATCCGCGCGGCAGCCTCGCGTGCCTGCTGAATGTGATCGTTGTCCGGGTAATCACGCTCCAACTGGAGGTATGTAAGCAGCGCCTGCTGTGGATCCTGCAGATCAAAGTGCCAAAGTCGCGCCACCCGATAAAGGGCCTCAGGAGCAACCTGCTCGTGGGGAAAACGAGCAATAACCTGTTGAAAGTCGCCCAAGGCTTCTGTGGTACGCCCCAGGCTCTCCAGCTTTATTCCTCGGGCTAATAAACGTTGTGGCTCAGCAGAACGATAATCTTGCCACCTGGGGTAGCCAAAGACTACCGTCGAAAGCAACACCAGAAAAATAATTCCATATGTGAGCAGGCTATTCCTGCTCTTCGTCACCTTCTGGAGCTTCTGGTTCTGTTTCAAGTCCTGCTTCAATTGTTTCTTCAATCTCTCCAGACTCATCGATTGAATCCTTTTCCGCCAGCATGGCTACAGAAACAATGAATTCATCTGCTTCCAGAACCATCATCCGCACCCCTTGAGTATTACGTCCTATGGCGCGAATATTACGAACCTTGGTACGCAGCATTTTGCCACGATTGGTAATGAACATCAGATCTGAATCTTCGTCGACCATCCTGATGGCTACGACCCGGCCATTGCGCTGGCTGGTTTTAATGGTAATAATCCCCTTGCCACCACGACTCTGGACGCGATATTCGGCGATATCAGTGCGCTTGCCATAACCATGCTCCGTCACTGTTACCAGGGCCATGGCGGTGCTGTCGGTTACCGATTGCAGGCCGACAACTTCATCGTCGGGATCCAGGGTGATTCCGCGCACCCCGCGTGCTGTCCGGCCCATGGAACGGATATTTGTTTCCGGGAAGCGGATCGACTTGCCGTGACGGCTGGCCAGAAGAAGATCGCGATTACCGTCGGTCAGACGGGCTTCGATCAGACTATCCCCCGGGTCAATTGTCAGGGCAATAATACCGCCACTACGAGGATTTGAATAAGCCATCAGGTCGGTTTTCTTGATAATGCCACGGGCCGTGGCCGTAACGATGAAACGCCCTTCCTCAAACTTTTTCACCGGCAGAATCGTCGTCACCTTTTCATTCGGTGCCAGGTCGAGCAGATTAACAATCGCTTTACCACGCGAGGCCATGCCACCCTGTGGCACTTCATGCACCTTCAGCCAGTACAGCTTGCCCAGATTGGTAAAAATCAGGATGTAGGAGTGGGTCGAGGCGATGAAAAGATTTTCAACAAAATCTTCATCCTTGGTTCGCATGCCACTGCGCCCCTTGCCGCCACGGCGCTGTGCTCGATACAGGGAAACCGCATTGCGCTTGATATACCCACTGTGGGTCACGGTTACCACCATGTCCTCTTCAACGATCATATCCTCCAGCGTCAGATCAGCAGTACGATCAATGATTTCGGTGCGTCGACTGTTAGCAAACCTTTCCTTAACATCAATCAGTTCCTGTTTGATGATCGCAAGAATTTCGACCTCACTGGCGAGGATCTCTTTCAGCCGCTCAATCTGCGCAAGAATTTGAGTCAGCTCTTCAAGAATTTTTTCTCTTTCAAGGCCGGTTAAGCGATGCAGACGCATGTCCATAATCGCTTGTGCCTGGATATCGGTAAAAGCAAAACGCTCAATCAGGCGGGCTTTAGCTTCCGGCGAGTTGGCACTGCTTTTGATGAGGTCAATCACTTCATCAAGATGATCAAGGGCAATTTTCAGCCCCTGCAGAATATGGGCACGGGCCTCGGCTTTTTTCAGCTCGAAGATGCAGCGGCGGGTAACTATTTCGCGGCGATGATCAATAAAATTATCAAGAACCTCGCGTAAGGTCAGAATTTTTGGCTGCCCTTTGACGATGGCCAGCATAATGATGCCGAAAGAAGACTGCATCGCCGTCATCTTGTACAACTGATTAAGGACAACACCGGCAACCATGTCCTTTTTCAGCTCGATGACAATCCTCATGCCATCCCGGTCCGATTCGTCACGCAGGTCGGAAATTCCTTCTATCTTCTTATTTTTTACCAACTCGGCAATTTTTTCTATCAGCCGCGCTTTATTGACCTGGTAAGGAATTTCCGTCACCACAATGGCTTCGCGCCCACTGCGGCGATCAACTTCAACCATGGCCCGTGAGCGCATCTGAACAATGCCGCGCCCGGTTTTGTATGCCTCGTGTATTCCCTCTTTGCCGTTGATAAATCCTGCTGTGGGAAAATCCGGACCATGGACGAGTTCCATCAGCTCTTCAATCCCCAGGCGTGGATCGTCAATGATCGCAATCAGACCATTGATCACCTCACCGAGATTATGAGGTGGAATCTTGGTTGCCATTCCAACGGCAATCCCTTCGGAACCATTAACCAGCAAGTTAGGAAACTTACAAGGTAACACCAGGGGTTCTTCGAGGGATTCATCATAGTTAGGGCCAAAATCAACAGTCTCCTTGTCGATATCAGCCAGCAACTCCTGAGCCATTTTGTCCATGCGAATTTCGGTATAACGCATGGCGGCCGGAGAATCCCCATCAACAGAACCGAAATTTCCCTGACCATCAACCAGCGGATGACGCATGGAGAAATGCTGGGCCATCCTGACAATCGAGTCGTAAACCGCACTATCACCATGGGGATGATATTTACCGATAACATCACCCACGACCCGTGCTGATTTTTTGTAAGGCTTGTTGTGTTCATTGCCGAGATCGTGCATGGCAAAGAGAATCCGGCGATGTACCGGCTTAAGCCCATCACGAACATCCGGCAGGGCCCTGCCTACAATGACGCTCATGGCGTAATCCATATAGGATTTGCGCATCTCGTCGACGATATTTACCGATATTTTATTCTGTTCCGAGATCATCTATTCCTCCAAACTTCCTGCGGAAGTTTTTATTAATCAGTGATTAAACATCGAGATTAACAACGTTAAGAGCATTCATTTCTATAAATTCCCGCCGTGGCTCGACCTGATCGCCCATCAGCACAGTAAATATTTCATCGGCTCTGACCGCATCCTCAATGGCCACCTGAAGCAAAATTCTTTTTTCAGCATTCATGGTGGTTTCCCACAACTGATCGGGATTCATTTCGCCAAGACCTTTATAGCGCTGAATATACTGGCCCTTTTTGGCCCGGTTAAGGATAGCATCGAGCAGATCTTGACGATTATTAACCTCTTGCTCCTGCTTTCCTTCAACGGATATAAACACCGGGTGATCTGCACAGATATCTTCTACCTGGCGATAAGCCTGCGTCAGCAATTTATATTCATGGGTTGAAAGTATCTCTACAGTCTGTCGATCTATCCGCGCATGTAAATTACCCAGACGGACGATAATACGGTCTGGATCTTCCATTAAATCAAAACGAGCCATCGGCTCAATCTGACGTAATTGTTCCACCAAAGGTTCAAGGGTGGGCTGATCGGCAAATCCGTTGCGAATTTTTCCGCGTAAAAAAATACTGAGAATTTGTGCTGGAATACCCCGGTTAACAATTTTATCGAAATGCGTATTATAATCGATGATGTGGCGCAGCATCGGAATTACTTGCTTGCCGCGGACAACCTTCTGACCATTATCCATTTCCAGGGCAATACCTTCTGTTCCGGTATCCAGCAAATAATCAAGGAGGGTATCATCGTCTTTCAGATATATCTCTTTTTTACCACGTTTGACTTTATAGAGGGGCGGCTGTGCAATATAAAGATGTCCACGCTCAATAATTTCAGGCATTTGCCTGAAAAAGAAAGTTAACAGCAAGGTACGTATATGGGAGCCATCAACATCGGCGTCAGTCATAATAATAATCCGGTGGTACCGAAGTTTACTGACATTAAAATCATCCTTGCCGATACCTGCCCCCATGGCGGTAATAAGCGTTTTTATTTCATTAGAGGTAAGGAGTTTATCAAAGCGGGCTTTTTCTACATTTAATATTTTTCCTTTAAGCGGCAGAATCGCCTGATAACGTCGGTCACGACCCTGTTTAGCACTTCCACCCGCCGAATCACCCTCGACCAGATAAATTTCGCACAACGCCGGATCTTTTTCTTGGCAGTCAGCGAGCTTTCCAGGTAAAGAAAGTCCTTCTAATGCACCTTTTCGGCGTGTTAAATCACGCGCTTTGCGGGCTGCTTCGCGGGCGCGGGCCGCTTCAATTCCTTTTTCCAGTATTTTTTTTGCAACTTGTGGATTTTCCTCAAGAAATGTAGCAAGTTGTTCGTTCATCAAGGCTTCAACGTGACCTTTTATCTCAGAATTTCCCAGTTTTGTTTTAGTTTGCCCTTCAAACTGTGGATCTGGAATTTTTATTGAGATGACAGCCGCAATACCTTCTCTTAAATCGTCTCCCGATATGGCAATTTTAACATTTTTCAACAAGTTGTTAGCGGTTGCATAGGTATTCATTGTTCGTGTCAATGCTGCTTTGAAACCGCTTAAGTGTGTTCCCCCCTCATGGGTATTAATATTATTTGCAAAAGAAAATATCTTTTCATCAAATCCATCGTTGTACTGGATAGCTATTTCTATTTCTGCGTTCTCTTTTTTACCATGAAAATAGATAGGTGCAGGATGAAGTGGGCTTTTAGCTCTATTTAAGTATTCTACAAAGGAACGAATACCTCCCTCATACATAAATTCGTAAAATTTATCAGAACGTTCATCAGTAACTTTGATCCTTACTCCAGCATTCAAAAAAGCCATTTCTCGAAAACGCTGAGAAAGTATTTCAAAATTAAAGTTGACTGTCTCAAAAACAGAAGCATCAGGCCAAAAGGTAATTTTGGTACCTCTTTTAATTGTCGAACCAGATTCTTCTAATGGTGCTTCAGGTAAGCCTTTATTATATCGCTGACGATATATTTTGCCCGCACGTCTTATTTCAAGCTCCAGGTGACTGGATAAAGCATTAACAACAGAGACACCAACTCCGTGAAGGCCTCCAGACACTTTATAGGCGCCTTCTCCCTTATCATCAAACTTTCCACCTGCATGTAAGATGGTCATAACGACTTCAGCTGCAGATTTTTTATATTTTTCAATAATTTCTACTGGTATGCCTCTACCATTATCTTCAACGGTGATCGAATTATCTTCGTGTATATTAACTAAAATTTCATCACAGTAACCAGCCAACGTTTCATCAATGGAATTGTCAATAACTTCATATACAAGATGATGTAGCCCTTGTATTGAAGTTGAACCAATGTACATTGCAGGTCTTTTACGAACAGCTTCCAGTCCTTCAAGAACTTGAATGCTGTCACCACTATAGTTTGTTTCTTCGGTCATGAATTTTCCTTGTTTTCGAAAATATTACCATTAGTTACATAAAAAATTTTGTCTTTTTCTTTATAAAAAGAAGGAATATTTAGAGAAGTGATGAATGATTGATCACAATAGTTTAATAAATTTTCAATCAATACATTCTGTCTTTTGTTATCTAATTCGCTGTTGATATCATCTATTATAAAAAGAGGTTTAAAATCTTTTTTATTTTTCAAATTAACTGCTTGAGCAAATTTTAGAAAAATTAAAAAAGATTTTTTCTGTCCTTCTGACCCAGTAATATCTAAATCTATATTATTTATTGAAAGAGTAACAGAATCTGTATGTTGACCTAAAAGTGTATGCCCTACTTTTTCTTCTTTTTTCTCTATTTTTTTAAAATCTATTCTCAATTTATCTTTATAAGTTGTTAAATCTATTTTTTTATAATCTATTTTATAATTTTCTCCTTCAATTAAACCATTATATTTATATAAAATAGAGTTAATTTCGTTAATATGATTGATTCTTTTTTTTACAATTTGATAAGAAAGATCAATTAATTTTTCTTTCCATATGTAACTATCTTTATTTTCTTTCAAACAAATATTTCTATTTTTTAAACACTTTAAGTAATCAAGATGCAAATCACTGTAATCAACATCAGTAAGATAAATAGATTTATCTATCAAATTTCTTCTTAGTGAAGGATTTTTTAGTAAAAAATTTATTTCACTAGGATAATATAAAATAACTTTTAATAGATTAGATATATCTTTAATTCTGGATCTTTTCCCGTTTATTTCTATACGTTTTTCTTTATCTATTTGAACTTCTATATTGTATTGTACGTTATTATGTGAAAGTAAAAATTTAAGATAAGATTTTTTTTTTCCGTCTAATAAATTTGTTAAATTATTTGTTCTAAAACTTTTTCCAAAAACTAAAAAATAAATTGATTCTATAAGGTTTGTTTTACCTTGAGCATTATCACCTATTATAAAATTTTTATTTTTTGACGGTTCAAAATTTACATAACTAATATTTCTAAAATCTTTAATTTCAATTTTTTTTACTACCATTAAACTAAAATCTCATTGGCATTATTACTGACAAGTATTCATCACTATCTAATGGGACGATCATTCCTGGAGAAATATTATCTTTTATATAAAATTTGAGTTTTTCACATTTAAGTATATTTAAAATATCCAAAATATATTTTGCATTAAATCCGATAGTTATATCATCACCACTATAAATAATATCCATTTCTTCTTTTGCATCGCCAAAATCAGGATTAGAAGAAGATACAGTTAACTTGTCATGACTTAAGTTAATTTTTACACCCTTAGTTTTTTCATTAGATAGAACTGAAATTCTTTTAAGAACATCGATAAATAATTTTGTATTGATTACAGAGAAATTCTCTGACTTTTCTGGAATAACCCTTTTATAGTCAGGAAAATCACCATCAATCATTCTCATAACGAAAGTTGTATTCTCATCTACATAATTAAATAAATTATCTGTAACACCAATTTTTATTTTTTTCTTTTCTGAATCTATAATTTTATTGAGTTCTATTATTCCCTTCTTGGGTAGTATAAAACCATTTTTAAATTTTTCATTTAAATCAAATTCAAGTTGTTTACTCATAATAGAAAGTCTATGACCATCAGTAGAAACAAAATTTATTTTTTTTTCGTTCATTTGTACAAAAATACCAGTTAAATTAAATTTTGCTTCGTCATTTGATACTGAGAATACTGTAGAATCAATCATTTCATCGATATATTCATTATCAAACTCAAAGAGCTCATCACTTTTATCTGGAAATTTAGGAAATTCATCGGGTGGTAAACCCACTAGATTAAAAACTGATTTATCACAAGATATTTCAACCCAATAATTATTTTTTTCTTTAACTCCAACTGATACATTTGGAAATTCTTTTATTATCTCAAATAATTTTTTAGCAGAAATAGTTATTTTACCTGGTTTTATAATTTCACATTCCAAAGATGTTTTTAAACCAATTTCTAAATCCGTAGCAGACAAAATTATTTTATTTTCTAGCGCCTCGATAAATACATTTGAAAGAATAGGAACTGTATGTTTTTTATCAACTATTCCTTGTATTTTGAATAAAGCATTTAAAAAAATATCTTTTTTAACATTAAATTCCATATTCTTATTCTCCTCAACAGGTATTACTTCTTTTAAGATCTTTATTTATAAAACTTAGTAATAGTAGGTCCTGTTTATATGTTGATAACATTTTAACATACTAAAATTTAATACTTTTTTTTAATTCATTATTTTCTTTATAAATTTTTTATCCACAACATTTTTAAAATTTTTATTTTTCAATTTAACTCAACAGTTTTTCCATTAGTTTATCAACAGTCATTTTAAGACTCATATCTTTTGACATTTTTTCTTCTATTTTTTTTATTGCGTGTATTATTGTTGAATGATCTTTTCCACCAAATTTATCGCCAATCTCAGGATATGATAGATTAGTCATATTTCTACTTATATACATTGCAATCTGCCTAGGAAAAACAATATTTTTTAATCGTTTTTGAGATTTAATATCAGTAGTTTTTATCTGATAATATTCAGCGACGGTCTTTTGTATTCTGTCTACAGTTATTTCTTTATTATTTTCAACTATGATATTTTTTAATACGTCTTTAGCCATTTCTAAGTTAATTGGTGTCGAAGTAAGGCTTGAATATGCTCCTATTCTTATCAAATAACCTTCTAATTCTCTAACATTGCTTGTTAAAGAATTAGCTAAAAAAGATATAACTTCTTCAGAGACATTTATATTATTTATCTCTGACTTCATTTTTAAAATTGCTTGTTTTGTTTCTGTATCTGGTTCTTGTATATCCGCTATTAAACCCCATTCAAATCTTGAGCGAAGTCTTTCTTCTAAATCAGGAATTTCCTTTGGAAATTTATCAGATGTAACAACTATTTGTTTGTGAGATTCATATAATGCATTAAATGTGTGGAAAAACTCTTCTTGTGTACTTTTTTTACCAGCTATAAATTGTATATCATCTATTAATAAAACATCTATAGATCTAAATTTATTTCTGAATTCTTCCATTTTTCCATGTCGTAGGGAATTTATAAGTTCATTAGTAAATTTTTCAGAAGAATAATAGGTAATAGTTAAATTACTATTATTTTTAATAATTTCATTGCCTATTGAATGTATTATGTGTGTTTTACCTAAACCTACACCTCCATATATAAAAAGTGGATTGTAAGTTGTTGCAGGATTTTTCGCTACGGCCATCGCAGCAGCATGAGCAAATTGATTTGACGTGCCAGATACAAAAGTATCAAATGTATATAAATGATTGATATTTGAGTTGTTTACTAAATTAATATTTTTCTTTTCTGTTTTTTCCTCTATTTCTTTTTTAAATGACTCTAATTTTTCTATATTTACTTCTTTAATTTTTTTTCTATTTACTTCAATTTTTAAATTTATTTTTTTTCCGGATTTTTCATATAATTTTAATGATAAATTATTTTTGTAATTATCGTAAAACCAATCTCTTATAAATTTATTAGGGGCCTCTAAAAATATTGTATCTTCTGTATTATTTATATAAATAAGAGGATCAATCCAGGTTTTGACATTCTGCTCTCCTATTTCAGCCCTTATTTCCTTAACAATCTCGATCCACAAATTTTCCATCTTTACCACTCTTTTAATTAAAAAAACCTAAAACGACTGTTTATTATATCTCTATTTTATTTAGCCTTCCAGTTATTTCTTTTACAAAAATTATTGACTTTTTAGAAAATCTATCTAAAATTAGTCTTTTGTCAGTTTTAGGAGAATACATATGTCAAAGAGAACATTTCAACCAAGTCGGATAAAAAGAAAGCGCACCCACGGTTTTCGTAAACGGATGCAAACTAAAAGTGGCCGCGTGACCATCAACAGAAGGCGTGCACAAGGCCGTAAGTCTTTGGCAGCCGGTATTCCTAAAAAGTAAGTGAATTTTTTTTTAAAAAAAGAAAATCGCATACTAAAATCACGAGAATTCAGGTATATAGGGAAAATGGGGTGTGTTCGTAAATCACCCCATTTTGTTCTATTGACTGGTGCTAGTGTTTATGGTTTTTCGCGCCTTGGAATAACTGTAAGTAAAAAAAATGGAAATGCCGTAAAACGTAACTATATAAAACGGTTTTTAAGAGAATTTTATCGTTTGAATAAACATAAATTTGAAAATTTAGATTTTGTGATAATTGTCAGACAATCTTTTACTAAAAAAAATTCAATTTTTATAAAAAATGAATTAGATGAAATTTTCTCTAAACAGTAGTTATTTTATTAGTCCTTTCATCTATATTATAGATCTTTATAAATATTTTATTTCACCCCTTAATGCAAATTGTTGCCGCTTTTACCCTTCTTGTTCGTCTTACGCTCGCGAATCCTTAATCAACCATGGTTTTTTAAAGGGTTCTTTTTTTTCATTAATCAGGATTATCAAGTGTCATCCTTTCCACCCAGGTGGATTTGATCCGGTCCCTCCTTCAAAAAATCAGGAAAAGAGATAATGGACAATAGAACTATTATAGCTATCGTTCTAATCATACTGCTATGGTCTGGTTACAGTATTTTTTTAGCTCCTTCATCACCTGTTACCCCCGCACAAGATCAAGTTGAACAGATTGATCAAACTGATACTTTATCTGTTACAAAATCCGAACAGGAGATTCTTCCTGTTACGGGAAATGGTCAAACCTCGGATCATGAAGAAAAACTTATAGAGATTAAAAATGATAAGTTTGATATTGTTTTTTCAACCAAGGGCGCAACCATTAAAAGCATTTACTTGTTTGATTTTAAAGAAGATATAAAAAACAATTCTTTAAATCTTTATCTTTTGAATAATGATGAATTTAAATTTTACTCACTCAAATCATCTTTTTCCGAAGGTTTAAATATCCCTGACGATTTAATTTTTAATATTGATACTGATACAGTAACTACCTTTGGTTCAGATAATTCACTTACTGTTTCTTTTGTCGCAGAATATAATGGTTTTTTATTAAATAAAAATTTTACGATTTATCGTGATTCTTATCATATGGATATTAATTTCATTATTCAAAACACAAATAATCAACATTTTTCAGGTGTATATAATCTCTCCCTGATCAATCCCTGGTCTACAGACACAAAGAGTGATCTGTATTCTTTTGTAGGTCCTCTCACTTTTGATGGTAATAAACTACAAGAAGATAAACCTAAGAATGTTGTAAAAAAATCTATTATTTATGATGATTTTGTTTGGTCAGGATTTACTGATAAATATTTTCTTCAAGCAATTAATCCGGGTGATCGTTTGAGTCAGGTATTGATACGTTATCGTTCAGATTTTATCCAAAACAGATTTTCTTCAAATTCTTTTATTCTTTTGCCCGACCAATCTGAAAGTTTTCAAGTTACTGCTTATTTTGGTCCAAAAAAACTCGAATCTTTAGCTGCAAGTGATGCATCGTTCGAAGAAGCTATTCATTTTGGTTTTTTTCATTTTCTGGCAAAACCACTTTTCGATGTTTTGCGGTTTTTTAACAGTTTCATCAATAACTATGGTTTTTCCATCATTTTATTGACCATTTGTATAAAACTTATTTTCTGGCCTCTGACCCAGAAGAGTTACAAATCCATGCAGGGTATGCAAAAATTGCAGCCTGAAATGAAAAAACTTAAAGAAAAACATGCGGATGATAAGCAGAAATTAAACCAGGAAATGATGTCGTTTTATCGCGATAACAAGGTTAATCCCTTGGGAGGGTGTTTACCTATTTTGATTCAAATCCCTGTTTTTTTCTCTCTCTACAAAGTGCTTCTAGATTCTATAGAGTTGCGGCATTCCCCCTTTATTTTGTGGATAACTGACCTTTCCGCTAAAGACCCCTACTATATTACTCCCATTGTTATGGGAGCAACGATGTTCTTACAGCAGAAACTGACACCTACCAACCTGGATCCTACCCAGGAAAAGGTGATGCTGATGATGCCGATCATTTTTACCTTCCTTTTCCTGAACTTCCCTGCTGGTTTGGTCATTTATTGGTTGGTCAATAATATCCTTACAATTCTTCAACAGCTGTTGATTCGCCGTCAGGCTCAAAAGGCGTGATATAGCAAATATGATGAATAATGATGACACCATTATCGCCCCTGCTACAGCTGTCAGTGAATCGGGTCTTGCTGTTATTCGAATATCTGGAAATAAAGCTTTATTGTTTTTACATAAACATTTTCGACCTGTTGGTAAATTTAAGGATTTTGCGTCTCACCAATTGTATTTAGGCCACATTGTTGACGATGATCATGGTGTTGTTGATGAGGTCATGGCTGTTTATATGGCCCCTCCACGTAGTTATACAACCGAATCAATTGCTGAAATTCATTGTCACGGAAGCAGTCAAGTTGTTCGTCTAATTATTGAGCTGGCCGGTTCATTTGGTATTCGTATTGCGCAGCCAGGTGAATTTACTTATCGGGCCTATCTTAATGGACGGGTAGATCTGGTTCAGGCTGAAGCTGTTTCCCGCCTGATCCAATCAACATCTGAACTCTCTCGCAAATCTGCTTTACAGCAGCTTGATGGACGCCTAAGTCGAGAGTTGTATAAATATTCTAATGCTATCAGGGACTTACTAGTACAGATTGAAGCCTGGATAGATTTTCCTGAAGAAGATTTGCCCGAAGAAAACATTAGCAACATTTCATTAAAAGCAGTGGATATTTATCATGATATGTTGAATTTATTGGCTACATATCGTTCAGGGCAACATGTTCATGAGGGGGCCATCGTTGCTTTGGCGGGTTTACCTAATGCCGGTAAAAGCTCTTTAATGAACACCCTGCTCCAACAGAACCGTTCTATTGTTTCTGATATCCCTGGAACGACACGGGATATAATAGAACAATCGACGCAAATTTCAGGTGTTAGGATTCGCCTCGTCGACACGGCTGGTTTGCACCTCTCTGATGATTTTGTTGAACAGGAGGGTGTGCGACGCGCACGCAATATTGTTAACTGCGCCGATGTTGTCCTGTTAATTCTCGATGGGTCGGTTCCTGTCTCCCCTCAATTTCTTGATCTTATGTCTGAATTTTCTGATTTACAGGTTGTTTTGGTTATAAATAAATCGGATCTATCGCAGGTTCAGTGCGACTTTAGTTTTTTTTCCGGTCCGATTGTTCGCTTGTCTGCCAAATATGGAGATGGGGTTGAGAATCTTCTAGATGCCGTTTCTTCGCTTTTACTACAGGATTATATACCCTCATCTGAATCGCCCTATATTACAGAGAGGCGTCATTACGAAACGTTGATCCTCGCTTCCCGGAGCATGAATTCTTTTATTGAAAATATTGGTCATATTGATCTTGATCTCCTTTCCATAGATCTCCGAGCAAGCCTCGATACCCTTGGCCAAATTACTGGTGTTGTGACTACGGACAATCTTCTTGACGGCGTTTTTTCTTCTTTTTGTATTGGCAAATAGCGCTGTTTCACGTGAAACAACTTATATGGATAGCTGATGGCGGGGTACGGAAAAAAATATGATGTAATAGTGGTGGGCGCCGGACATGCGGGCTGTGAGGCTGCTCTGGCGGCAGCAAGGATGGGTTGTTCAACCCTGTTGCTGACGATGGGTCTGGATACCGTTGCCCAGATGTCTTGTAATCCCTCCATTGGCGGGTTGGCCAAGGGGCATCTGGTTCATGAGGTAGATGCCCTTGGCGGAGAAATGGGATTGAATATCGATCAAACGGGCATTCAGTTCCGGCGACTGAATATGCGCAAGGGGCCCGCTGTGCGTGCTGGTAGGGCACAGGCGGATCGGATGGCCTACAGTGCGCGGATGAAGCTGGTCGTTGAGTCGGTTGATCGCCTCGATTTAAAGCAGGGTGTTGTAGAGGAAATAGTGGTACAGAAGCATCGCGTTGCTGGCGTTCGAACCAGGGAGGGTATAGAGTTTTCAGGACGGGCAGTGGTAATTACTTCTGGTACCTTTATGCGGGGACTTATTCATGTGGGAATGAATAGTTACTCTGGAGGGCGGGCCGGTGAACCGGCAGCCGATAAACTTTCAGACTGTTTAAGGGCGCTGGGTTTTGTTGTCGGCAGGTTGAAGACAGGTACTCCTGCACGTTTGTCAGCACGCTCTATAGATTTTTCTAAATTGGAAAAGCAGTCTGGTGATAGCGTTATTCGACCGTTTTCGTTTATGAACGACCGAATAGAGCGGAGCCAGGTTGATTGTTATATAGCCCATACAAATGAAAAAACCCATGAGATAATTCGTAACAACCTCGACAAATCACCGCTGTATGCTGGGGTGATTGAGGGAGTGGGTCCTAGATACTGTCCTTCGATCGAGGATAAAGTCGTTCGTTTCCCCGACAAAATGAGTCACCAGTCATTTATTGAGCCTGAAGGGGTCAGGGGGGCCGAGATGTATCCGAGCGGGCTATCAACCTCATTGCCAGCGGATGTTCAGCTTCAGTATTTTCGCTCGATGGTTGGTTTTGAGCGGGTCGAAATTATGCGGCCAGGTTATGCGATTGAATATGATTTTGTAGAGCCCCGTCAGATTCAGTCAACCATGGAGACCCGAGAGGTTGGAGGGTTATTTCATGCCGGACAGATTAATGGCACATCGGGGTATGAGGAGGCGGCAGGGCAGGGCTTGTTGGCCGGGATAAACGCAGCACTGCAGTGCCGGCAACAGGAACCGTTGATCATCAGAAGGGATCAAGGTTATCTGGGAGTCATGGTTGATGATCTGGTCACACAGGAAACAACAGAGCCTTACCGGATGTTCACCTCCCGTGCTGAATATCGATTATTGTTGCGCGAAGATAATGCTGACTTACGCCTCACGAAGCTGGGACGAGAAGTCGGGCTGGTAGGTGACGATCGTTGGCAACGGTATCAGGAAAAACTTGAGTTAATGGGAAGGGCCTTTTCTGTATGTCGTGAAATAACGGTCACTAGCAAAAATAAGCGGCTGTGTTCGACGTTTGGCCTTGGTGAATTAAAGAGCGGAGCAACCCTTGAGCAGATCATTAAAAGGCCGGAAATATCTGTTCAGCAGATTAAAGCTGAAGTCCCTGAATTAAGAGATTTTCCGGAAAGTGTACTGGAGCAGATTGAGATTGCGATTAAGTATGAAGGTTATATTGCCCGTCAAATCGAACAAGTGGAGCGTTTTGTCGAGCTTGAGAAGGTGAAGATTCCGGATGATCTGGACTATACAGGGGTGGGGAATATTTCAACTGAGGTCAGGGAAAAACTGATAAAATATCGTCCTACCAGTCTGGGGCAGGCGGGACGAATACAGGGCGTTACGCCGGCTGCAGTAGCTGTGTTGAATGTCTATTTAAGAAAAAAAACACATGAAAAATCAACTGAAACAAGGCGCTGATATCCTGGGCATCAACGGCATGAATGTTGAGCTCACTGATCGTTTGCTGCTTTATGCAGAAGAGTTGTTGCGCTGGAATACCAGGATTAACCTTACATCAATCAGAGAACTGGAAGGGGTAATAGAAAAGCATATTCTTGACTCTCTGATGGTAGGGAAACTTCTAGATAAACCTTCAAGGATTCTGGATATGGGATCTGGTGGCGGTGTCCCTGTCATACCGCTAGCGCTGGCTCTGCCTGACCAATCCTTTTTTTCGGTTGATAGTGTAGGAAAAAAAATAAACTTCCAACAACATATAAAACGACTACTGGGTTTGAAGAATCTGCAAATCCGCTGTGCACGTATTGAAGAACTGAATGACATGGTTCCGGTCTGGAATGGATTTGATGTCGTTCTGGCACGGGCCCTTGGCCATACGAATGATTTGTTAAAAATGGCTTTACCGCTAATCGGACCTGCAGGGATAATGGTCGCGATGAAGGGTCCCGAAGGTGAAGGGGAATTGGCCTCAATTCAAGGTCAGTGGCACAGATTTTATGAAATACCAGAAAGGGTAGTGACATATCAGCTGCCATTCACCGGGGCGAGCAGATGTCTGATCAGTATCAGGCGAAAAAAGGGTTAGCAAAATTTTTTGACTGTAAACACAAGCGTGAACAGGTTAAGAAGACAGTTGACAACAGAGATGGTTAAAATTGTGTTCTTTGAGCTAAAAAAGCATAAGAGTATGTGGTAGATTGCTTCAGTGTGTTGAAATAAACCAAGGAGATCATGCGTGGCAAGGATTATAGCTATAGCGAATCAAAAAGGGGGAGTGGGGAAAACAACCACAGCAGTCAATCTTGCAGCCTCCCTGGCCGCAGCTGAAAAGCGCACGTTATTAATTGATATGGATCCCCAGGCGAATGCCTGCAGCGGTCTAGGTATCGATAAAACAACAGTGATATCAACGGTTTATGGAGTTCTGCTGGGCGAGAGTGTCGCTTCAGAGGTGATATGTCGCACTGAGTTGGAGTTTTTGGATGTGCTCCCGTCCAATACCGACCTGACCGGAGCAGAGATAGAGTTGATAGATACGGAAAACCGTGAACAACAATTAAAAGCCGCATTGGTAGAAATTCGTTCACACTATGAATATATTATCATCGATTGTCCGCCTTCCCTGGGACTTTTGACGATCAATTCATTAGCTGCTGCAGATTCAGTATTGGTGCCCCTGCAATGTGAGTTTTATGCGATGGAGGGGTTGGGCCAGTTAACCCGGACAATCAGGCTGGTGCAGCAGGAATTAAATAAAAATCTTGAATTAGAGGGCATTCTCCTGACCATGTTTGATGGCCGGAATAATCTGTGTCACCAGGTCAGTCAGGAAATACGGCAGCATTTTGGTAACAAGGTTTTTTCCGTTGTGGTGCCACGCAATGTCCGCTTATCAGAAGCACCCAGTTATGGCAAACCGGCTCTGCTCTATGATATTGCATCGCGTGGAGCCCAGGCCTATATTGATCTGGCAGGTGAGTTAGTAGCAGGAGGAAACCATGTCTAAAAGGCCGGCTCTTGGTAAGGGGATAGGTGCGCTGATAAGTTCGGCAGCCCAAGAGGGAGGAAAAAAATACTTTTCCTGTCCGATCGAAGAGTTAAAGCCCCATTCACAACAACCACGTAAAAACTTTGACGATAAAAAGATGGCTGAATTGATTGCTTCAATCAGGGAAAAAGGGATCATTCAGCCCCTCGTCGTTCGTCAACAGGGTGACCATTATCAGATCATCGCCGGTGAAAGACGCTGGCGGGCTGCACAAAAAGCTGGATTGGACAGGGTTCCGGTTGTCATTCAGGATGTCAGTGAGAATCATGCCCTGGAGATAGCGCTGATTGAAAACATTCAACGTGAAGACCTTAACCCACTGGAAGAAGCCGGAGCCTATCGCTATCTTGTAGATACCTTTGCCTTGTCCCAGGAGGATGTGGCCCAGCGTGTCGGCAAGGATCGGAGTACCGTAGCAAACGCCCTCCGGCTGTTGCGCCTGCCGGACAAAATCAAAATGATGGTAACAGCTGGACAGCTGAGCATGGGACACGCACGTGCGCTCCTGGCGCTGGAACGAGAGGAAGATGTCGAAGAGGCGAGTAACGAGATTCTAAGAAAAAACCTGTCGGTGCGGGAAACGGAAAAGCTGGTAAAAAAAATAAAAAATTTTGATGGTGTGATAAAGGAAAAAAAGACGCCGGCAATAACCCCAGATGATGTGGATTTAATGGATGAGTTGGAAATGCATTTGGGTACACAGGTGAAACTGGTTAAGAAGACTCAAGGCGGCAAAATAGAAATTCACTATCATGATGATTCTGATATGTCCAGGTTGGTAGAAAAACTATTCGGAAGGGCTCTTAACCCGTAGTTAAGATCCACAAAAAGGACGGGTGCAAATCACAAACTATATAACTGTCCATAAACTGTCCATAAAAAGTCTCCAGAAAAACACCTGTCAGCAACTTTAAAATGAAAAGGGATGATCATGTTTGGTGGCAAAAAAGAAGAAAACAAGCAGATAAAAAAACCGATAGATATCGATAAAGCAGATATCAAAGCCTTTCTTGGTCGAGGTAGTCATTTCGAGGGGAAGCTGAGTTTTGACGAGCTGGTCCGCCTGGACGGAAACTTTACTGGAGAAATCTGTTCCAGTGATACCCTGATTGTCGGTGAGACAGCCAGTATCGAAGGACAGATCAGTGTGGGTGCGTTGATTCTCAGTGGCCGTTTTGTCGGTGGGATTAAAGCTACAACCCGGGTTGAATTGCGCGCCCCCGCACAGGTCGAGGGAACGATTGAAACACCCTGCCTGAAAATTGATGAGAAAGTCATGTTCAATGGCGAAATCAAGATGTCCGGCGACACCCAACAGCAGAACATTAAAAAAATAGAAAATAACAGAAAAAAGGACGAAAAAACGTTAACGGAGTAGCCCCTTAACGATGGCACGATTCTGCGATCAAACAGAGTGTTGACAAAAGTTGCAAAGATATGATAGCAATGCCGTTCTTTCGTAGCTTATCCACGTTCGCCAACCGGAGAAACTGTATACTGTATACACAAATACCGAGCTTGGCAATTATCGTAACTAAAGAGGTGCGCTAGGTGATTAGCCTTGACTGGACACTCATACTTCAGTTCATTAATTTTATTGTTCTACTCTATTTGTTAAATAGAATATTGTTTCAACCATTGCGCGCAGTAATGGATAAAAGACGTGAAACAATAGATGGATCACATGCCCGCGCGCGCGATCTGCAAGCTGACATTGATGACAAAATGAGTCGCTATCAGCAGCAACTTTCGGAAGCCAAAAAACAGGCTAATGAAGAACGTTCACAAATCAGGAAGTTAGCCGGTGAGGAAGAATCCAAAATGATCGCTGCGGCACAGTCTAATGCGGGCGCCAGAATGGACCAGATCAGAGAACAGGTAGGTCAGGAATCAGCCCGGGCAAGTCAGACGCTAAAAAAGGAATCAACCGCGCTTGCCCAACAGATTGCAACTAAAATCCTTGGCAGATCATTGACATAAGGCAGGAAGGTTTGAAGATGAATGCGAAAAATAAAACACTGGCAGGGGCACTGGTGCTGGTTGTGCTGTCCTGTGGAACCGCCCTGGCAGCCGCTGATGCTCATGTCGACAGCGGTGTCCTGTTAAAAGATTTTCTCTATCGCTTGCTTAATTTTTCCATTGTCGTTGCCATCCTTGTATACTTTCTTAAAAAGCCGATTAGAAATGCTTTAAGCGGACGCCGTGACGATATAGAAAAGACTCTGGCTGAAGCAAAGAAGGCCAAGGAAGAGGCCGAAGCAAAATTTGCTGAATACGATAAAAAGCTCAATCTGGCGACCCAGGAGATAGCTGCAATTTCTGCATCGATCCGTAAAGAAGCAGAGATGGAAAAACAGAAAATTATCGAAAACGCCAGGGAGCAGGCGGTAAAAATTGAGCAGGATGCAGAGAAAGCGGCAGCGCTTGAAGTGGCAAAAGCCCGTTTAAGCCTGCAACAGGAAGCAGTGCAGCTGGCCGTGGGTGTTGCTGAAGATCTGCTCAAAAAGAACTTCACTAAAGATGATGACAGCCGTCTGATCGATGAATACATGCAGAAGGTAGGAGAGCTACATTGAGTAACAGTGCGATTTCTATCCGGTATGCCAGAGCGCTGCTGAGACTTGCAGAAGAAAACAGGCAGGTCGATCAGTTTGGGTCTGAACTTTCAACCATGACAGAACTGCTTGAGAGGGAAGATCTTTTAAGGTTGTTGCTTGACAGCCCGACCTTTTCCCTGCAGAAAAAAACTGCCATTCTCCATGATATCGCCGAGGTACTCAAGCTCAGCGATTCAATGCGCAGCTTCTTTGGTCTGCTGCTGGAAAAAGGGCGGATTTCGTACGTCAAACAGATTGATCTGAACTACCGGCAATTTGCTGATGAACTGTCGGGAGTGATCCGGGCAAATATCCGTTCTGCGAACAAATTGACAAAGGAACGGGTAGATATAATTCGCAAAGGACTAGAACAGCAGACTGGTAAAACGGTCGTGCTGAATGTGGAAAAAGATGCTGCGTTAATTGGTGGACTGCAGGCGGAAATGGGCGGGAAACTGTTTGACGGGAGCGTAAGAACCCAGCTGAAACGCATGGCTGATACCTTAACAAAGGGGTAACGGGACACGATTATGGAAATTAGAGCAGAAGAAATCAGTGCGATCATCAAGAAACAGATTGAAAACTTTGGTCGTGAGGTTGAAGTTAGTGAGACCGGTACCATTATTTCCGTTGGTGATGGTATTGCCCGTATTCACGGGCTCGACAAAGCCATGTCTGGAGAGCTACTGGAATTTCCGGGTGGCACCATGGGCATGGTTCTCAATCTTGAGGAAGATAATGTTGGTGCCGCTATCCTGGGCGATTCCGAGCACATCAAAGAGGGTGATCTGGTCAAAAGAACCGAGAAGATTGTTCAGGTGCCGGTGGGTGAAGCCCTGGTCGGTCGGGTTGTCAACGGTATCGGTATTCCCATTGATGGCAAAGGTGATGTCGCAACCGATACCTATAGTCAGGTTGAAATCAAGGCCCCCGGTATTGTCGCCCGTAAGTCTGTCCATGAGCCGATGCAGACCGGACTCAAGGCGATTGATGCGATGGTGCCGATTGGCCGTGGTCAGCGAGAACTGATCATCGGCGACCGCCAGACCGGAAAAACTGCCGTTGCTATTGATACCATTATTAACCAGAAGGGTAACGGGGTTATCTGTATCTATGTCGCTATCGGTCAGAAGCGTTCGACGGTAGCCCAGGTGGTTGATAAGCTCCGGCAGCACGATGCAATGGACTATACCATTGTGGTCGCCGCGACGGCGTCCGACCCTGCACCGCTGCAGTTTATTTCCCCCTACACCGGCGTTACCATGGGCGAGTTTTTCCGTGACAGTGGGCGCCATGCGCTGATCATTTATGATGACCTGTCAAAACAGGCGGTGGCGTATCGCCAGCTTTCCCTTCTGCTGCGTCGCCCACCGGGACGTGAAGCATTCCCCGGTGATGTTTTCTATCTCCATAGTCGTCTGCTCGAGCGGGCTGCCAAGCTCAGCGACAAGCTGGGCGCTGGATCGCTGACCGCCCTGCCGATTATTGAAACCCAGGCGGGAGACGTATCGGCGTACATTCCGACCAACGTGATCTCGATCACCGATGGTCAGATCTTCCTTGAAACCGATCTCTTTTACTCCGGGGTAAGACCGGCAATCAATGTCGGCTTGTCAGTTTCACGGGTCGGAGGTTCTGCTCAGGTTAAGGCAATGAAGCAGGTCGCAGGTACACTGCGTCTGGCCCTTGCCCAGTATCGCGAAATGGCGGCATTTGCCCAGTTCGGCTCTGACCTTGATGCGGCTACCCAGGCTCAGCTGAATCGTGGTGCGAGGCTGGTCGAGATTCTCAAGCAAGGTCAATACGTGCCCATGCCGATATCCCAGCAGGTTGTTTCCATTTATGCTGCAAACAATGGCTATGTCGATCAATATCCGATTGGCTCTGTCAGTCGATATGAAGGCGAACTTCTGACGTTCATGCAAACCCAGAAAGCGGACGTTCTTAAAGAGCTCGAAGAGAAAAAGGCGATTGACGAGGAGATGGAGAAGAAGCTCAAACAGGCCCTTGAGGAATTCAAAAGTCAGTTTGTTGCCTGATCTTGAAAAAAGGTTGAACAGATGCCAAATCTGAAAGACATAAAAAAACGGATCAGCTCGGTAAAAAGCACCCAGCAGATCACCAGGGCGATGAAAATGGTCGCTGCGGCCAAATTGCGGCGCGCCCAGGAAGCCGCAGTGGCTGCCCGCCCTTACGCTGAGAAGTTGCAGAAGGTGGTATCGCATCTGGCGCAACGCGAAGAAGCCGGTGGCCACCCATTTTTAAGTCAGCGTGGTAAAGACCGGGCGCTGGTTTTGTTGCTCACAGCTGACCGTGGTCTGTGTGGCGGGTTTAACGCCAATCCTTCTAAAGAAGCAGAGCGTTTTATCCGTAATAACAGCGAAGGTTATGCTCATATCGATCTGATGATAATCGGTCGAAAAGGTCGGGATTTCCTGAGAAATCGAGTTGGCGACAAAATTATCAAAGTTCATGAAGATATTACCGGAAATGTGACCTTTAAAACTGCGCAATTAATTGGCGAAGATATTGTCACCAGGTACGATGACGAGACTTACGATGCCGTCTACCTGATCTACAATGCATTTCAGAGTGCTGTTGTCCAGCATGTCACGGTAGAGCAGTTATTGCCGATCCAGGCAGAAGAAGAAAAGCAAAAGTTGGAGACAGACTCAGTTGACTATCTCTATGAGCCAAGTCGCGGGGAGGTGTTGGCGGACATTCTGCCCAAAATGGTAGAAGTCCAGCTGTTTCGCGCCCTGCTCGAGTCCAACGCATCTGAACAGGGAGCCCGGATGTCGGCGATGGATAGTGCCAGCCGTAATGCTTCCGAGATGATCGGCAAATTGACACTGCAGTATAACCGTGCCCGTCAGGCGGCCATAACAAAAGAGTTGATGGAAATCATCTCTGGTGCTGAATCAATCAAATAATTTCGAGATTTTAAATAGAAACAGGTACATTCCCGCGGGATTAGGAGGAAAGGTTGCGTTATGAATAAAGGTAAAATCACACAGGTTATCGGCCCTGTTGTCGACGTTGAATTTGAGCCCGGTAAACTGCCGGAGATTTATCATGCAGTGAAGATCACCAACCCTGCCCTCGGCGATGAAGAGTGGAACCTGGTTTGTGAGGTTGCTCAGCACCTTGGTGAAAATACTGTGCGCGCCATAGCCATGGATGCAACTGACGGCCTGGTGCGTGGTCAGGAGGTGCTTGACACCGGTGACCAGATCCTGATGCCGGTTGGACCCAAGACGCTGGGACGAATCCTCAATGTTATTGGCCAGCCAATCGATGAAATGGGCCCGGTAGAGACAGATCTGGCGTGGCCGATTCACCGCCCTGCCCCGGATTTTGTCAGCCAGTCGACCAAGGTTGAAGCCTTCGAGACCGGAATCAAGGTGGTTGATCTCCTAGCACCCTATTCCCGTGGTGGGAAAATCGGTTTGTTCGGTGGTGCCGGGGTTGGCAAGACGGTTCTGATTATGGAACTGATCAACAATGTTGCTCAGCAGCACGGTGGTTTTTCTGTTTTTGCCGGGGTTGGCGAGCGGACCCGCGAAGGCAACGACCTGTGGGAAGAGATGAAGGACTCAGGGGTTCTCAGCAAGGCATCGTTAATCTACGGCCAGATGAATGAACCCCCTGGAGCACGTGCCCGGGTAGCCCTGTCAGCACTGACCGTTGCCGAATACTTCCGCGATGAAGAAGGTCAGGACGTGCTGTTGTTTGTTGATAATATCTTCCGTTTTACCCAGGCAGGTTCTGAGGTTTCGGCCCTGCTCGGGCGGATTCCTTCAGCCGTTGGTTACCAGCCGACCCTGTCAACCGAGATGGGTGAGCTGCAGGAGCGTATTACCACGACCGATAAGGGATCAATTACCTCGGTACAGGCCATTTATGTGCCTGCCGATGACTTGACTGACCCGGCTCCGGCAACCGCCTTTGCTCACCTGGATGCAACCACGGTTCTTTCCCGCCAGATTGCTGAACTGGGTATCTATCCTGCGGTTGATCCACTTGATTCGACCAGTCGGATTCTTGATCCGCAGGTCATCGGCGAAGAGCATTACAAGGTTGCGCGGGATGTTCAGTACGTTCTCCAGCGTTACAAAGACCTGCAGGACATCATTGCTATCCTTGGTATGGATGAGCTGTCTGAAGAAGACAAGCAGGCTGTGGCGCGAGCACGGAAAATTCAGCGCTTTTTGTCGCAGCCTTTCCATGTCGCCGAGGTTTTCACCGGTTCGCCAGGTAAGTACGTGGAACTTAAAGATACGATCAGGGGATTCCGTGAGATCGTTGATGGCAAACATGACGGCTTGCCGGAACAAGCTTTCTACATGGTCGGAACCATTGAAGAAGTCATCGAAAAAGCACGCAAGATGGCAGCCTGAGAGAATACTGAATTGTCAGATAAAGGATTAGCGTGATGGCTGAAAAACTCAAGCTTGAGATGGTGACACCATACAAGCAGGTTCTTTCTGAGGAGGTTGATGAACTGACCTTGCCGGGACTGGTTGGTGAACTCGGAATACTGCCTGGTCACACCCCCCTGCTGACAACCTTGCGTGTCGGTGAGATGAGCTATAAAAAAGGCGGTCAACATTTCCACGTTGCCGTTAACTGGGGCTATGTAGAAATTGATGAAGATGCTGTAACGGTACTGGTTGATACCGCTGAAAAATCTGATGAGATCGATCTGGCTCGGGCCAAAGAGGCAATGGGTCGTGCAGAACAGGCACTTAAAACCTTGACCCAGGAAGATAAATCCTATGCTATCATGGAACGCGCGCTGCAACGCGCCCTGATCCGGATTCAGGTCGCCGGCAAGATGCGGTGACACTGAGCATTTAATTTTTTATAAAAAAGGGCACTCCCTGTGGGTGCCCTTTTTTTATTGGAATATGTGCACCCCCGGGGTGAACGCGCACCCCGAGGGATTGTTCAATGGCGCGGCGATTGTGATTTTCCAGGGTAATAGATGGGGTAGTGGCACAGAGATCAAGCCAGGTAAAAAGTTGATCTATGTCGGACTTGACCATATTGGCATCTTGCCAGGCCACCTCTAGCTCCAATTTGCGGGTAAGAAGAAAGTCAACCCATTCGGGGAAAAGCGTAGCAGCAACATGGATGAAAAGTTCAGAGGTAGTGTCATTGCGGGACAGACTTGTATTTGCAGAATTGTACCACCGGCCAACTGTCAAAATCGCCAGGGCCCTCCTGAATTAACTTTATGTTCAGTCAGTTACCGTTTCAAACAAAATCTATAAGGACATACGCCGGGTTGGATTTGGTGTAAAAAAAGATTGACACTGTATGTATACTGTATACAATTTACATACTCAAAGTGGAGATCTCTATGAAGAACAAGCATATGGAACGGCATCAGACCTTGCGGGAAAAAATTCTCGAAACCATTCGTGAGGCGATCCTTAAAGGAAATCTTAAGCCGGGTGAAAAAGTTGCCGAACCCGAGTTGGCAGAGCGCTTTGGCATCAGTCGAACTCCTATCCGCGAAGCCTTCAGACAGTTGGAATCCGAAGGTTACCTGACCGTTATTCCACGCAAGGGAGCTGTTGTTGCCTCTCTATCGGAGCGTGATGTTCAGGAATTTTACGCAATCAAAAGTATCCTTGAAGGTTATGCGGCCTCACTTGCTGCCCGTAATCTGACGGAAAAGGAACTTGAACGCCTGGAAACAGTTAATCGCAAATTACGGAGTCTGGCCGATGAAGGGGATGTCCGGTCTTTTTATCGTGTGCATAATGAGTTTCATGAAATTTTCCTCAAGGCCGCTGATAACAGTAAATTGTACGAGTTAATTCATCAGCTGGGGATGAAATTCAACCGTTTACGCATGGCCTCTCTGTCGGTCAAAGGGCGGATGGAAATCTCTGTTGAGGAGCACGAGAAATTGCTGGATGCCTTTCGTCGCAAGGATTCGGAGACAGCAGAAAATCTGGTAAAGAAAACAGCGTCAATCGGCAGTAAAGTTCTGCTTGAAAGTATGAGGAAGAACCACCATGGAGATGCATCCAACCTCCAATAAGACGGCACTGACAGATAAACAGTGAGACAGCCCTCTATGGTCGTGCCATAGGGGGCTGTCTTTTATCAAAGATGCTGGCGTATCCCGCTCTTAAAATCGGTCAACTGCAGATTGAATATATCCTGCCATTTGGTACTGTTGCAGATGTTTTCTTCAAGCAACATGGTAAGCTGATCTCTGGTCATGGGAAACGGGGGAAGATGTTGCAAAACGGCAATCAAAGGCTTCATCAGACCCAGGGAGAGATGAAGCTTTACCACGGAACGGGAGCGACCCAGCGCCTGACCGATGAGATCAAGAATCTGATCATAGGAAAACTGCTCCGGTCCACAACAATGGTAGGTTTGATGAATGGTCTCGCTGCGCTGAAGGGCCTGAACAAAGCTCTGCGCGACATCGCTAACATGGACCGGTTGCAACCGGTAATGGCCATCCCCCATGACCGGAACCACCGGTAAGGTTTTTATCAGACCGGCAAGCATGTTAACAAACAGATCATTGGGGCCAAAGATCAGCGATGGGCGGAAAATAGTCCAATCCAGATCGCTAGCTAGCAACGCCTGCTCAGCCGTCCACTTAGTTCGATGGTAAGCGGTTACCGCTTCCGCACGGGTGCCGTTTGCACTCATTTGAATGTAGCGCCTGATGCCGCTTTCTTGTGCTAACTGAATCAGATTTTGCGTGGTTTGGATATGCAGCAGGTCAAAGGTGATCTTTTTAGCCGGAAACTCACGGATAATTCCGACCAGGTTGATAATGGCATCACAGCCATGGGCGGCACCACCGAGCATTTTGTCGTTGGTGGTGTCACCAATCACCGTCTCAATTTCACGTGGCAGGGGTTTGCCACCCACGCGCACCAGGGCTCTGACCTGGTGTCCCTGCTGGAGCAATTCGTCGATCACTTGACGGCCGACAAAACCGGTGCCACCAGTTAAAAAAACGCGCATAGGTAAACTCCTTTAAAATCAATAAACCGTCTTGCCAGACTAGCATGAATCCTGAGACAAAGGGCAACGTCGTATGACGGCCAGGACACTAACCTGTCGATGGTTGCGGGAAAAAGAAAAAAAACCAACAGAATCCGGCCATTGTGTCGGGCAGTTGTTGCGATCAATGGGCCTTTGGGCTATATTAAACGGGCAATAAAGCGTATAACAACGTTATTTTAATCAGCCGATCCTGGATTTGTCTGATCTGATCGGGCATATCAAAACCTGAAAACGGGGAGAGAATTAAATGAGTGATGTGACTGCTGCGGAACTGGGACTTAAGAGCGTAGGTAAGGTGTTTCACAACTTGAGTTATGATGAGCTGTTTGAGCACGAAGTAAAAAACCAGGAAGGCAAGCTTTCCGCCAACGGTACCATGATGGTTGATACCGGAAAATTCACCGGCCGATCACCCAAGGACAAATATTTTGTTAAGCAGGATCCTTCCAAGCAGAACATTGCCTGGGGCACGATAAACCAGCGGATCTCGGTTGACTTTTTTGATGAACTCTACAACAAGGTGATTAACTACCTGTCCGGTAAAGATATTTATGTAACCGACGGCTATTCCGGAGCCAACCCCTCGACCCGTCGTCAGGTTCGCTTTGTGACTGAAATTGCCTGGCAGTCCCATTTTGTCAAAAACATGTTTATTCGTCCCGATAGTGCCGGTCTGGAGAGTTTTGCGCCCGACTTTACCGTTTACAATGCCGCCGGTTACACCAATAAACGATGGGAAGAGATGGGGTTGAATTCTGAAGTTTTTGTCATTTTCAATATTGAAAAACGGGTCGCCATCATCGGTGGCACCTGGTACGGTGGAGAGATGAAAAAGGGGATCTTCACCATGATGAACTACTGGTTGCCCCTCAACAAGATTCTTTCCATGCACTGTAGCGCCAATGTTGGCAAAGAAGGAGATGTCTGCTTGTTCTTCGGCTTGTCGGGAACCGGCAAGACCACCTTATCGACCGACGCATCGCGCAAACTGATCGGTGACGACGAGCATGGTTGGGACGATGATGGTATCTTCAACTTCGAAGGGGGCTGTTACGCCAAATGTATTGATCTATCCCCGGCAAGTGAACCTGAAATTTTCAATGCCATCCGCCGCGACGCCTTGCTGGAAAATGTGGTGTACGACGAGGATGGGATTATCGACTATACCAGCAAGGAAAAAACCGAGAACACCCGTGTTTCCTACCCTATTCACCATATCGACAATTTCGAGCCGACCTTGCGTGCCGGTCACCCGAAAAACATCATCTTTTTGACCTGTGACGCCTTTGGCGTCTTGCCACCGGTGTCGAAATTAAGCAAAGAGCAGGCTATGTATTACTTCCTCTCCGGCTATACCGCCAAGGTAGCCGGTACCGAACGAGGTGTTACTGAGCCTACCGCAGCTTTCTCTGCCTGCTTTGGTGAAGCCTTCCTCCCCTTGCATCCGACGGCTTATGCCAAGTTACTGGGTGAGAAGATGGAGAAGCACAATGTCAATGCTTATCTGGTCAATACCGGCTGGGTTGGTGGTGGCTATGGGGTTGGTGAGCGTATGAGTATCAAGGCAACCAGAGCCTGTATCAATGCTATTCTCGACGGTAGTATTCTCAAAGCTGAATTTGATCAGACCCGCTTTTTCAAATTGAACATCCCGAAAGAACTGCCGGGTGTTGATAGCAAGCTCCTTAATCCACGTAATTCCTGGGCAGATCAGGAGTCTTTTGATCGCACGGCCAATAAACTGGCGGGAATGTTTATTCAGAACTTTAAAAAATATATCGATGAAGACAATCACGATTTCGATTTTACCAAGGCTGGTCCGCAGGTTTAATCGCCCTCATATTCTTTCATCACGTCATGAACAACAACGGCCAGCGTCAGCTGGCCGTTGTTGTTTGGGCAAACTGATGACTTGACTTATTATAAAAGAAAAATAATAATTAAAGGCTTAGAAAGCCGGATATAAACATATGGGCAAAGTAAACAACATACACAGTGGTGAGTTTGCACTGATCCGCTGGATCAAGGAGCAGGTCGAAAGTAGCGGTCGGGTGCCGGGCGGTATCGGTGATGATTGTGCCATCGATCAGTTGCCGCCTGATCAGCTGTTGCTGACCAGTAACGATCTGTTAATTGAACATATTCATTTTAACCGTGCCTGGACCAGTATGTTTGACCTGGGGCGTAAATCAGTAGCGGTGAACCTCAGTGATATCGCTGCCATGGGGGGTAAGCCACGGTCTCTGTACCTGGGACTTGGACGCTCACAACAGCTGGAAGAAACTGACCTTAAGGACTTTATTCGCGGATTTCTTTACGAAGCAAAACAGCATGATGTCATTCTCGCCGGCGGTGACACCTGCGGGTCACCGGGCCCCCTGATGGTTTCGGTTACCGTCCAGGGTCTGGCACCGGTTGGTAAAGCTGTGATGCGTGAGGGATCAAGCTGTGGTGATGCCATCTACGTTTCCGGAACACTTGGTGACAGTGCTCTGGCATTACAACTGTTGCAGGCCGGACAAACGCCGCCATCGCCTCTGGCGCAGCGTTTGCACACCCCGAGTGCCCGGGTTGATCTGGGGACTTATGTGAGTGAGCAGGAATTAGCAACAGCAATGCTTGATCTCTCTGACGGGCTGCTGGCTGACTTGAATCACCTGCTGGTTGCTTCCGACGTTGGTGCCGAACTGGCACTTTCGGCCCTGCCCTTGTCGGAATCTTTTCGCAGCGCATTGGACCAGAATCCCACCTTGATCGATCTGGCGTTGGCCGGTGGTGAAGATTATGAACTGTTGTTCAGCTCTACCCGACACGATCTTGAGCAGATGGCCTTGCCCGCTCCCGGGGTGGTGAAAATTGGCCATATCAGGGCAGGAACCGGGATCATCATCAGGCAGGACAATGGCGACATCTATCAATGCCGGCAACGGGGGTTTGACCATTTTGCTGCAAGCTGACCCCATACTGCTTGAGCAGACTGATGCTGCCAATCACGGAACATATTTTTCTGCCACCGGGCAACGCAGTCCCCTGATTGGTGAGGATTTTCCGGACGAAGCTTATGCCGTGATTGCTACTATCCTCAAGCAGCAACAGAATTTTGATCTGGCAAGTTACAAGTCGGTTAATATGAAGCGTCGGCTGGCAGCCTATCTACGTTCCTGTGGCTGTACCGATCCGCTTCACTACAGTGCTGAACTGGCAGACAGAGCAGAGGAACAAAAACGGCTGATTGCCGCTATGGGCATTCATGTTTCGCACTTTTTCCGCAACCCCAGCACCTTTCAGGCCCTCAAATCACGAATTTTGCCGGAACTGCTGCGCATGTCGCGGCGTCAGAACAGTAAAATGCGAATCTGGAGCGTTGGTTGTGCCCTTGGTGAAGAGCCCTACTCAGTTGCATTGTTACTGAAAGAGATGCTGCAAAAAGGCGATCAGTTTGCGATTGTCGGCACGGATTTAAGCCCGGACGCCTTAAAAAGAGCAAAAAGTGGTTATTATCCGTTAGACCGTCTCAAAGAGGTGCCGCCGGCAATGCTTGACAACTACTTTAGCGCACAAGCCCAGCTTTATCAGATCAACGAAGAGATCCGTCATCTGGTGCAATTCTTTCGCCACGACATTATCTCTGAGGAGATTATTTACCGCGCTGATTTGATCTTGTGTCGTAATCTGTTGATTTATTTTTCCAGAGATAAACAACAGCAGGTTCTTGAGTTGCTGGCAGGGGCCCTTTCGCCCGGCGGCTATCTGGTCCTCGGGCGGGCAGAAACCCTGGCTCCAGATTGTCGTAACCTGTTCATCTGTGTTGATCCGGCGGAACGGATTTATCGACGAACGGTTGATCTGTAAAATACGTGGTTAAACGCTAAAACTAAATGGAAACTCGTTGTTGTCAAGGTGGAGGAAAAGATGCGTGTAGAGATCAGTTATAAATTTGTTATCGGCTTTATTTTTGTGGTGGCGTCGGTTGTGCTGCTGAATCTGCTGGTGCCACGACTCGATGCTCCTGAATGGACGCATCAGTTTATCACTGTAATTGGCGCTTTGCTGGTTGGTCTGATCTTTGGTTGGCTTTTTTCCAGGGCCTTCACTGCCAACATCAAGATTCTTACCGATGGTGCTGATCGCCTCAGTCATGGTGATTTAAGCCGCAAAGTACGTTTACGCAAAGGACTGTTCAGCGACGAAACAGAAGATCTGTCCAATTCCCTCAATCTCGTTGTCGACAGTCTGCGTAACCTGGTAGGTCAGATTCGCGGCAGTGCCCTGAATGTCAATGAATCCTCCATGGCGTTAGCCACCACCTCTGAGGAAATGACGGCAACTGCCCACGAAGTTGCCGGCTCGATTGAACAGATCAGCCGCGGTGCCGAAACCCAGGCGGAAATGGTTGAACGGGTGTCACAGGTGGTGCGCGAAATGGCCGAGCAGATTGAGCTGGTGGCCGGATCGTCGGGTAAATTGACAGAATCAGCGGAGCAGACAACCCTCTCTGCGCGTGAGGGGGAAGGCTTGACCAGCAAGGCTCTGGAAAACATGAAGCAGGTGCTCAGTCAGATTGAAGAGAACGGCGCCATGATCGTTGATTTCAGCGAGCAGGTACAAAAGATCGGCTCGATCATTGATGTCATCACCGGCATTGCCCAGAAGACCAACCTGCTGGCCCTGAATGCAACCATTGAAGCGGCTCGCGCTGGGGAATATGGCCATGGTTTTGCGGTTGTTGCTGAAGAGGTCAGCAAGCTTGCAGACAGTACCAGCAATTCTGCGGCTGAAATTACTCGACTGATTGAAAAGACCCGGGAGCAGAGCCACAAGGTCCAGCTGTCCATGGCACAAAGTGTCAAATCAATCGATGCCGGCCGTGAAGCGGTAGATGTTACCGGCAATGCCTTCAAATCGATCATTTCCAAGGCGGAGGCAGCGCAGGAGCGCTCCATCGATATCCGTGACCTCACCGAGAAGCAGAGCCGTGGGGCGCAAGCTATTGTAGAGGCTATCGAAGAGATTGCCCGGGTCGCTGAAGATAACGCTGCCTCGACCGAAGAGGTATCCGCTGCAACCGAAGAACAGACCGCATCGATGGAGGAAATGTCTTTTGCCTCACAACGCCTGTCGCGTCTGGCAGAAGAACTGTTGACCTCGGTTCGCCGTTTTAACCTGGGCAGCGACCATGAACGGGCGGCACAATGATTCAGTTGCTCCCCTTTGAGGTTGGCAACGAAATCTATGCGTTGGAACTGATAGATATCCAGGAGATTGTCGAGACGCCTCATCTGCACCCCTTCCCGGCTGCACCGGCAACCGTCAGTGGTGCCATTGCGTTCCATGGGCGGATCGTACCGGTGGTTGATCTGCCTTGTTTGCTGGGTTTTGACGGCCCTCAGGGGAGTCCGCGCATCATTGTTCTGGCCAACCAGTATGGCCCTTTCGCTCTGGCCGTTGATCGATTGCGACCGTTGATCGGGCTGGACAAGGGTTTTGTCAAAGATGACGAATCAGGGACCAAAGAGCCCTCGGTCCGCAGTCTGTTCACCTGGAAGAAGGACATGATCAGCCTGCTCGATCTCAACTATGTCGCGGCAGCGATAGAAACAACCTGCATTAACTAAGGAGAACGAAATGCCCGGACGCGTTCTGGTTGTCGATGATGCGCTCTTTATGCGCAAGATGCTGAGCGATATTTTTTCCCAGGCGGGATGGGACGTTGTCGGAGAAGCTGAAAACGGGGAGCAGGCAGTGGCTATTTATCAGCAGCAGCGTCCCGATCTTGTCACCATGGATATCGTGATGCCGGTTATGGGTGGGATTGAAGCACTAAAAGCCATCCTGCAGCTGGAATCACAGGCGCGAGTGGTTGTTTGCAGCGCCCTGGGGCAGAAACATCTGATCCTAGATGCGATCACAGCCGGGGCCCGGGATTTTATTGTCAAGCCGTTCCAGAGTGATCAGGTTCTTGAAGTTGCTGAGCGTGTGGTTGCGCGCTGATCATGTTGTCTAGACGCACTGGATAAAAAGATGGATAAAGAAAAATACCGCAATATGTATCTGGCTGAGGCGGCCGAGCACCTGCAATCCATGTCTGAAATATTGTTGCGCCTTGACAGCGAACCGGAAAATCATCAGGAGATCGATGCCCTGTTTCGGGAAGCTCACTCAATCAAGGGGATGGCTGCGACGATGGAATATGCCGAAACCGCCCGCCTCGCCCATCGCCTCGAAGATAACCTGGATAAGTGTCGTCAACGGGGTTCTGTCGGCAGTGCAGAAATTGATCAGCTGCTGGCCGGGGTCGACCTGTTGGAGGCGCTGCATGATGATATCAGTCAAGGGCGCGAAGAACGCAGTGTTGAGTCCTATCTGCAGACGCTGAATTCACAGGTGCGAACCGACTCCCCTATGAGTCCGGTGTTGGCGGAAAAGGAAGAAGCTGACCCGGCGGATGCTGCAGAGCCTGTCCTGGTTCAGATTGACCTGGCTGAAAAAGTACCGGTAGCAGCTCCGAGATTGCTGGTCCTGCTGAAAAAGTGTAGCGATTTCGGTACCGTGCTGAAATCCTGGCCGTCCCTCGAGCAGATTCTGAACGATAAGGTGGGCGCACGTTTACTGGTGCAGTTACGCCCCCGCCTGACGCTGCAAGAGATTCATGCGCAACTGGCCAAATATAGCGAGGTCGAGGAAATTTCTTTTCCCAAACCGCTGGTCACCAGCGGCATGGGAGAACGCCGCCACAAGAGCGCCAGCGTGCGGGTCAGTACCGACCGTCTTGATCAGCTGATTAATCTGACCGGCGAATTGATTACCATCCGTTATCAGTTGCAGAATGCCCTTAAGCATCAGCACTTGCCGGATCTGGATGACGGGGTCGGACAATTGTCGCGCTTGGTCAAGAATCTTCATCATCAGGTGTTACAGGTGCGCATGGTGTCACTGCGGGCGCTGTTTTCCCGCTTGTCGCGGATTGTTCATGATCTGGCGCGCAGCAGCGCTAAAAAAATCGAGCTTCAGATTGACGGAGCCGATATTGAAATAGATCGAGCAATCGTCGAAGAGCTGGTCGATCCATTGACCCATATGGTGCGTAATGCGGTTGATCATGGCTTCAGGGATAAAGATCAGGGGGTCATCAGCCTTAAAGCCTGGCGTGATCGCGATCAGGTCCTGGTCCAGGTGACAGATGATGGCAGCGGGATTGATCCCCAGACCATTCGTCGCATCGCCCGGGAACGTGGGCTCTTGAGTAGCGCCCAGGTTAAGACCGTCCGTGATTACGATCTGTATCAGTTGATCTGCCAGCCCGGTTTTTCAACCGCTGATACCGTCACCGGTATTTCCGGCCGTGGCGTTGGCATGGACGTTGTCAAGACCGCGATAGAGGGAATTGGCGGCCTGGTGTTAATCGATTCGACTCCGGGAAAAGGCACCAGCATCACCCTTAAACTGCCCCTGTCGCTGGCGATTATCCGCGTACTGTTGATCGAATCGGCGGGCATGCTGATGGCCATACCGATCACTCGTGTCATCCAGGCGGTTGAAGTCAGCTCGGCGGAAATCCACAGTAGCGGTAAACAACTGATGGTTCAATATCAGGAGATTTTTATTCCGCTGCTTTCTCTGCGGAAAATCCTTAAGCAACCCAAGGGCACAACAAAAGATTCGCTTCCCCTGGTGGTAACAGAGGTCATGGGGCGTCGAATCGGCCTGGTTGTCGATCGCTTGATCGGTCAGCAGGAAGTCTTTGTCCAGCGCCTGGCACCCCCCTTTGACCAAATTCCCGGTTGCGCCGGCGGGACCATTCTGGGTAATGGTCAGGTGGTGTTTTTACTGGACTTGCAGTCTCTGCTGGAGCGCCGAAAAAAAGGGGTATGATGATTGCCGGTCAGACAAGTGAGATATTCACAGACAGTCACAGTCGCCTGATCGAAGCCGGGATCCGCTCAGCCCTGGTAAGCTTCGGACAGCTGCTGCCGCAGGGTTCACTGATGCTGAAAAGTCAGGATTTTATTTCCTCCTCTGCCGCTGCTCACGCCTGTTTGCAGCAGCTGCGCTGCGACGGCGTTGAGATTGCCTTGAGCTTGTCCGGCAGAATTTCCGGAACCTTTATTCTCGCCCTGGATAATCAGGCCGCGCAACAATTGATCGTCGCTCTGACCGGAGATGGAGCGGCAACGCCGGGCTTTAATGAAATGGCTCGTTCAGCATTGAAGGAAGTAGGAAATATCGTTGCTTCAGCTTTTCTCGGAGCGCTCGAGTCATTGTGTGGTTGTGGTGGTCTTCCCGGAGTGCCGGATCTGCATCTGGGCGGCCCTTGCCATCTAGTAGCGACTGGACCTGTCGAAAAAATCAGCCTTATGTATGCGTTGCCACTGTTTTTAATCGCTCCTGCTGGTGGGGAAGATGTCGCCAGGGGCGGGGTCTTTATCAATCTGCACAGCGACGACAGTGCCTGGGCCGCCCCTGGTTCGTGATAATGCTTGCGCTACGCGCGTTGGCGAGGGAAAAGTGTTATTATGACGGAACTGTATTTATAAAGGAGAACTCTCATTATGAAGTCGTTGGTGCTGTTACTTTCATGGTTATTATTGGTCGCCGGCTCCGTGCCGGCCCTGGCGGATGAAGACTTAAGCCATGTTATCGGAGCATTGGAAACACCATTTAAGGAAACGACCCCGGCGGCGCAACAGATACGCGATTTCGCTGCCGATTTTGTCCAATTATCAACGATCGTTGCGATTGATCGGGTGCAGCGCGGCGAAGGCAAGGTATGGTTCAAGTTTCCTCAACAAGCGCATACAGACTCAGCAATGCCCATGTTTCGCTGGGACTATCAATTGCCCAATGAACAACAGGTTCTTTCTGATGGCACCACCCTGTGGGTGTATGTACCGGAAAACCGTCAGGTGGTTGTCAGCGAAGTCGGTGATGTTGAGGCCGAATATGGTGACAACCCGGCGGCTTTTTTCACAAGCCTGGGGGATCTGGCGAAGAATTTTGACATCGCCTGGGGCAATGGTCGCCGAGACGAAGCCGGTCATTACATCCTGTTGCTGACACCGAAGCGGCCCTCGCAATTTTTCAAGCAGATTGAGGTGGTCGTCAATCAGCAGGCGGTATCAGCATCCGAAGAAGGCAAGCCTCAGGTCTTTCCCCTGGTGGCAACCCTGGTCACTGATCCGCAGGACAACCTGACCCGGATCACCTTTGTCGATGTCCGCTGGAATCTCGATCCGGCTGACAGTCTATTTGTTTTTGAGGTCCCTGAGGGGGTGGAACAGCTCTCACCGGCGACACAAATGCCCAGTTTTTGATGTTTTGGGTGCATTTTAACCAATAAAGTCGGCTGAAAAAGTTGCAAAAGTGGTTTTGAACCTGGCGAATGATATGATGCTGTATAATGACGATGATGATCTCATCCCATTTTAGCTAGTTGGGATCCCCAACCTCCAGCTCTAACTGCTGCAGGATCATATCCTCACCAGCGGTCACTTCAACATCTGCCACGCCACACACCGGGCAGATAAAGCGCCCGTCTTTGATCGCTCCCTGGTAGCCGCAGTGACAGCGGATCAGCACCTCCTGTTTTTCCACCACCAGCTCTGCCTTCTCGACCAGAGTGCCGCGTTTGCACACGTGGAACGCCTCTGCCAACAGTTCAGCTACCACCCCGGACATCTCGCCAATGCGCACCACCACTTTGGTGGCGGACTTGGCATTGTGTTTACGGATATCGGCTTCAACCAGATCAAGCAGGGAGGAAACGATCGAAAATTCATGCATCAGCAGATCCTCGGCAGGATTTCACCGGACGGATATTCCATCCGCCGTCTGGTGCCGTAGGCGGACAGCAGCAGCACCGTTGGTTGCTGTTGCGTTACTTCCACTGCGCCGACCAGCGTCGCCTGCGGATGGCCATGGCGGTGCAGCAGGTCAATAACGGTAGCGCTGTCCTGCGGCGCCACGGCGAGGACAAAGACCCCTTCACAAGCGAGTATATAGGGATCAATGCCAAGGATTTCGGCGAAACCACGCACCTCGGAATTGACCGGAATCTCATCCTGACGCAGGACAAAGGACAGACCGGTCTGCTGGGCCCATTCGTTGAACACGGCACTGATCCCGCCGCGAGTGGCGTCACGCATGGCGTGGACACCTAGTCCTGCTTCCAGCAATGGCGCAACGGCCGGCCACAGGCTGCAGCAATCGGACGTCAGACCCTTGAGGGCGATCTCTTCCCGGGCGGCAAAGATACAGGCGCCGTGGCGAGCGATGTCACCGGAAATAATCAGGTGATCCCCGGCGGCGATGCGCTTTGTATTGCAATCCCTGACAATGGTGCCCAAACCGGTGGTGTTGATCATCATCTGATCGATGGCGCCACGCGGTACCACCTTGGTATCACCGGCAATCACCTGAGCGCCGTTGATGCTCAGTTCTTCCTTCATGCTCTTGACAATCCTAGTCAGCGTGTTCATTTTTAGTCCCTCTTCAATAATGAAGGCGACGGTCAGGTGTTGCGGACGACCACCGCGCATAGCGACATCATTGAGGGTTCCGGCCACCGCCAGTTTGCCGATGTCGCCGCCGGGAAAAAACAGCGGGCTGACGGTAAAGCTGTCGGTACTGACAGCCAGCGTGCCGCCAGTGATCAGGGCAGCATCTTCACAACCGGCAAGGATCGGGTTGTCGAAAGCAGCAAAGAACAGTTCACGAATCAGCTGCTGGTTTTCCAGGCCACCCGAGCCGTGGGCCAACTCGATGGTGTCCATCAGCAAACCCTCCGGTACTTGTAGTAGGCAGCACAAGCCCCTTCATTACTGACCATGCAACTGCCCTGCGGATTCTGCGGGGTACAGCCGTCGGCAAACAGGGAGCAGTCGGTCGGCTGGGCCAGTCCCAGCAGAATGGAACCACACAAGCAGTTGCCGGCTTTTTCTTCTGTGGGTGCGGGGCAGGATTCGGGGAATTGCACTTCGGCATCTCGTTCGGCATAAGCTCTGCGTAGCTTCAGTGCCGAACCCGGGATCCGGCCGATGCCGCGCCAGAGGAAATCATCGTGGGGCTCGAAATACTTTGCCACCAGTTGTTGGGCTTTACGATTGCCGGCGGTTTTGACGAAACGACCGTAGGCGTTATCCACCTCAGCGCGGCCGTCGTTGAGCTGATCTATGATTCGCAGAACAGCGTCAAGCAGATCCACCGGCTCAAAGCCGGCGATTACCACCGGGGCCTGATATTTCTTCGCGAGGGTGCGGTATGGTCCGGCTCCCGCCATGACGCTGACATGCCCAGGTGCGATAAAAGCATCGACGGCACCACCGGCGGCCAGGATCAATTCCATCGCCTGAGGCACAAGTACGTGATTGCCGTGAATATACAGGTTGGACAACTGTTGATCTAAAGCCTGTTGCAGCAGCAGTGCGGTCGCGGGGGCGGTGGTTTCAAATCCGATGGCGAAGTAGATGACCGTTTTAGCCGGGTTATCGGCAGCAATGGCAAGACAATCCAGGGGAGAATAGAGATAGCGGACATCGGCACCGGCAGCGCGAATTCGCTGCAGGGTAACACCATTATTGCCCGGAACGCGGATCATGTCGCCCAGGGTGACCAGAATAGTGTCGGGTCGCCGGGCCAGATTGATCGCAGCATCGATCCGGTGTTGCGGTAGGACGCAGACCGGGCACCCCGGTCCATGAATTAGGCGAATGTTATCCGGCAGAAGTTGATCCAGACCGTGCTCGAGGATGGCGTGGGTATGACCACCACAGACCTCCATGATCCGCAGAGGCTTTTTCAGGAGGGAGGCTTGTTGCTGGATACGATCAGCAAAGGCACGAATGGCAGCGTTGTCGCGCACCATCTGCAGCAGGGTGTCAGCTGCCTGCATTCAGTGCTCCATCCTGCAGCTGGAGAATCTCCTGATACATGTCGAGGGTCTTTTGAGCCTCATCGGCATCAATGCGACTGATGGCCAATCCGACATGCACCAATACCCAGTCACCAACAGCAAGTTCTTCGTCTACCAGGGAAAGATTCGCTTCACGCGTGACCCCCATGGTATCGATCTCCCCCATGCAGGTATCGTGATCAATACTGATAATTTTTGATGGAATAGCCAGGCACATAAATAAACTCCAATCAGAACAGTAAGGCTTCAATACCCTTCAAGGTCTGTGGCCGGGGTGTTTGCGAGCAGCGGGGGACTGTTTGAGGCGTAGCCGAGTTTCTCCCGCAAGCGAAAACACCCCGGCCGCAGACCTCCTTGATAAATGCGAAAAGTTTATTGCTGCAACTCCTGCCACAATTCGCTGATCCCTTCCCCCGTTTTGGCCGAGGTCACCAGAACTTTTGCATGGTGATTGATCTGCTCGATCTCCTGTCGGCAGCGTTCCACGTTGAAATCAAAGTGCGGCAGCAGATCGGCTTTGGTTAAAACGACAATATCCGCTACCCGAATCATGACCGGGTACTTGATCGGTTTGTCATCCCCTTCCGGAATAGACACGGCAACCACATTCTTATGGGTACCCAGAGCAAACTTGCTTGGGCAGACCAGGTTGCCGACATTCTCAATAAACAGGGTTTTCACCCCTTCCAGTGACACACCGATCAGAGCTTCGGCTACCATGGAAGCAGACAGATGACAGGCACTGCCGGTGGTGATCTGCTGCGCTTTGACCCCCCTGGTATTAATCCGGTCGGCATCGCGATTGGTCGCCAGATCCCCTTCGAGGACAGTCAGTTCGGTCAGCTTGTCAGCAGGATACTGGTCGATCAACGCTTCAAGCAGGGCGGTTTTGCCGCTGCCGGGGGAACCCATCAGATTGATACCACGAATCCCCAGGCTGTCCAGACGGTTACGGATGTGACCGGCGAGGTGATCATTATTGCTGAGCAGATTCTGTTGCGGTTCAACAACCATCCTGGCATTGTCTTGCTGTTGACTGAGACCCGACGATTCTTCACACATGGCATCTCCTTGAAGATTGATAGCGTTTTTAATTTTTTCCCGCCAGCGCTGCCGCTACCTGTCCGAGAGCTATACCGCCGTCATTAACCGGTACCTGCGATGGAATATGTAACCGCATCCCTCTGTGCCGGGCCTGCTTCAGCATTGCTGCCACCAGCCGGCTGTTCTGAAAGACCCCACCGCTCAACAGGGCTTCATCGTGCCCTTCCCGCTCCATAATTGTCATTGCCAACTCAGCGAGCATGTTGATAAAGCCGGTCGCCCCGCGGACGCGGTCGTGTTCCTGCAGTAAAGCCTCAATCGTGGGTTGCAGATCGATGACACCGTCCTCAATGGTGAAACCATAACAGAGGTTGAGGTTATGGTCGTAATACTTTTCCATCAGCATGCCGCTTTGTCCTTCAAAGCTCATCCTGTTGCAGATTCCTAACAAGGAAGCTACGGCATCGAACAGGCGCCCGACGGAAGAGGACAAGGGTGCATTCAGGCGCTGCTGATGCATTCGTAACAGAATCTTAAGCTCCTCGCCAGTAAAGGCATTGGTGCAGGGGGTATCGAGATGCAGCACCTCTTCATCATAATAGTCAAACAACAAGCTCAGGGCCACCCGCCGCGGCTCACGGATCGCCTGTTCGCCGCCAAGAAGCAGGATCGGGCGCAGATGATAGCGCCGCTGATAAGCGTGATAACTGGTCTGCAACACCTCTCCTCCCCACAGGGTACCATCATCCCCATAGCCGGTGCCATCCCAGCAGAACGCCAGCATTTCGCTTTCAAGGCCGATGCCGCAGGCAACCATCGCCGAGAGGGCATGGGCGTAATGATGCTGCACCTGTTGCACCGGGACCTCCTGTTGCTGCGCCCACTGTGACGACAGGTAGTGTGGATGCTTGTCACACAGAATCAATTCCGGGGTGAAGTCATACAACCGTTTGAAGGTGGCAATGGTGCGCAGGAAATAGCCTTCTGCGGCGATGCCGTCGAGATCACCAATATGCGGGCTCAGGATCGCCTGTCGGTTAAATCCTAAGGCAATGGTGTTTTTAAGCCCGGCACCCACGGCCAGCACCGCTTGCGGCAGGGTTGCCGGGAGCTTGATCGCTGCCGGGGCATAGCCGCGGGCGCGCCGCAGCATCAGGGTCAGGCCTGCGGCAGTGGTCACGACGCTGTCATCGCAACCGTTGATGATCTCACGATTGATATCCAGCACCGCATCGACCACCGTTCCTAAGCGCTGTTGCAGCACGTTCGCATCAGTGATAATGGGCTGGTCAGCAATGTTCGCACTGGTGGCAATCAGCGGACAGCCAAGATGATCAAACAACAGCAGATGAAGCGGGGTATAGGGGAGAAACAGGCCGATCCGATCCAGTTCACCATGGACCGCAAAAGACAAACGTCCGCGCGCGGGTACCAGCACCACCGGGCGCTGGGGACTAGTCAGCAGGTTGTAGGCGGCTTCGTCCAGCCGGCCATACTCTTCGGCCATTGCCACATCCCGCACCATCACCGCAAAGGGTTTGTGAGGTCGCTGCTTTCGTTGGCGCAACAGGGTGATGGCCGCATCGTTACTTGCATCGCAGACCAGGTGAAAGCCGCCGATCCCCTTGATGGCAATGATTTTTCCCTGCTGAATAAGGGCTGCAACCTCACGCAAGGGGTGCTCCGTTACCTCCGGTTGCCCTGAATTTGACGTCAACATAAGTTGAGGTCCACAGACTGGACAGACAGTGGCCTCGGCATGAAAACGACGGTCGGCCGGATGGTCATACTCTTGTTGGCAGGTAGCACACAAGGGAAAAGGTGCCATGGCGGTGGCCGCACGATCGTATGGCAGATCACGAATAATAGTGTAACGCGGACCACAGTTGGTGCAGTTGTTTAAGGGGTACTGATAACGACGATTGCCGGAATCGGCCAGCTCACGCCGGCAATCGGCACAGACGCAGATGTCCACCGGCACCAGGGTTTCAGTGACACACTCGCTGGTTGAGGTCACAATGCGAAAATCCTGCTGATGTTCAATGGACGCCACCTTCTCAATGGCAATCGAGTCGATCAGGGCCAGAGGAGGGACATCTGTTCTTAATTGGTGGCAGAAATGTTCGATATCGGCAGCCGTACCGCTGACCTCAATGACGACGCCGGCGGGACTGTTGGCGACCTGGCCGCACAGTTTGTTGGCACGGGCAATCCGGTAGACAAAGGGGCGGAACCCCACTCCCTGGACGGTTCCTTTAACCAGGAGTTGATAACTTTCTGCTGAATCGGGACAGGTGGAAACTGCTTGATCAGGCTGCATAACAGCGGTCAAGAATCTGACGAGTTGGATATAAAGGTCTCAATGCGCTCACTCGCGGCGGCAATCAACCTGGGCAAACCCCGCTCTACCTCTTCCGACAAGGTCATTTCCATGTTGATGTTGTCATACTGAATGCCCAGCAGTTCGACCTCCGGGGGGCGATCGCCAATCAGTTCGGCTGCTTCCAGCAGATCCTTGAGACCCACCTGATGGGGAGAAATACGTTGGGACAAGACCGGATTGATATCATCTCCGGCAATCAATGCCACGGTTCCGGGCGCTTCATTGATATTGATCGCGTCCAGCAGCAGCAGCTTGTCTGCCCAGGCCACGTGCCCGAGCAGATCAAGCCCCAAAGTACCACCATCGACAATCTGAAGATTTTCCCGATCCGGATAACGCTCCTGCAGGGTGTAAACTGCCCGCAACCCGGCCGCATCGTCGTTCATCAAGAGATTGCCAAGCCCCAGTACGAGAAAATTACCTTGATTAATCACGCCGATCCGGTTTCCAGCCGGAGAAGATGGAGCTGATCTCCCCTGACTTGGTTTTGAAGTCGAACAGGATAACACTGTAAATATGATTGATCACAAAGCCGGCGATCATAAACATGATCATAAAATGTACCCAGCGCACCCATTGATTGCTCATCAGTCCAAACAGCCAGCCGGTCAGGGCGTACATGGTGCCGTTCGGATCGGCCTGTGACCAGAGGGCAAAGCCGCTGAGAATCTGGAATAAGAACAGCCCGAACAGGAAAATATAGGCCACTACGGCAACCGGATTATGACCGATAACGTGGGGCGTATCCTTGCTCAGAAAGGTATAAAATTTAATATAAGCCCAGAAGGTCTCCCGATCCTCTCGGTTAAAGGGATTGGGAATGCCTCGCCAACTGGCAAAACGGTTGCTCATGACAAAGAGCGCCAGAATCCGTGCCAGAACACCACCGGCGAAGACAACCCCGGTGACGTAGTGAATATGGCGCATATGTCCCATGATGTAGGGGTGTTGATCCGCTGTCATGAAGGGATTGTGGATAAAATAGCCGGTAATCGACAGGATCAGGATACTGAAGAAATTGACCCAGTGGATGATCCGGATCTGTCCTTCCCAGACATACAGATAGCGACGGACGGCGCATTCTACCGGCGGATCATGCTTGTCTATAGTTGTTCCCGAGATCTCAGCCATAATATGCCTCGCTAGAGAATTTTTGCTTTGGATACCAGGTGGCCACCCTCATCGTACAGATGTACAGCACAAGCCATACAGGGGTCAAATGAGTGCATCGTGCGCAGAATTTCCAGCGGCCGTTGCGGGTCAGCGATCGGGGTACCGATCAGTGACTCCTCATATTGTCCCCGCACCCCGGCGGGATCGCGCGGGCTGGCATTCCAGGTCGTTGGTACCACCGCCTGGTAGTTTTTAATATTTTTGTTCTCAATCACCACCCAGTGACCGAGGGCACCGCGAGGCGCCTCATGGAAGCCGTAGCCACGGGCATTGGTCGGCCAGGTGGACGGATCCCACTTTTCGTTGTTGTGAATGGCATAGTCGCCGGTTTTCATGTTGGCCACCAGCAGATCGAGCCAATCGCTCATCTTGTTGACCATGATCAGGGTTTCTACCGCCCGTGCTGCGGTTCGGCCCAGGGTCGAGAACAGTACTTCCGGGCCGACACCGAGCTTGCCCAGGACCAGGTTGACGGTGTCGGTAACTTCCTTATGACCCGATGCGTAGGCAATCAGCATGCGGGACAGGGGGCCAACCTCCATCGGCTTGTCATCATAGCGCGGTGATTTGACCCAGGAATATTTGTTGTCGGTATCAAGAAACTCGTAGGGCGGCTTGGGGCCGGTATATTTCCAGTTGGTTTCACCCTCATAGGGGTGTTTGCCGACGTCATCGCCACCGCTGTATTCGTACCAGGAGTGAGTGACATATTCGGTGATTTTCTGTTGATCCACCGGCATGATGTTGGACAGGTCACCATTTAAGATGACCCCGGCCGGCATCCAGAAGTCATTAGGGTAGCCGCTTCGGCCTTCGGGAAAATCGCCGAAGGACAGGTAGTTTTTGTGCCCACCACCGATCCCTGCCCAATCCAGATAGTAGGGGGCAACAGCAAGCACATCAGGAATATAGACCTGCTCGACAAATTCTTTGGCCATGGAGATGTACTGGCGGATCTGGGCAATCTTGTCGGCATTGATGGCGTTCTGGCTGTTGGGGTCGATAGGAATCGACATGCCACCAACCAGAAAGGTTTGGGGATGGGGGTTCTTGGAGCCGAGGATCGCCTGAATTTTGATAATCTCCTTCTGGATATGCAGGGCTTCAAGATAATGGGCGACCGCCATCAGGTTGGCTTCCGCCGGCAGCTTCATCGCCGCATGTCCCCAGTAACCGTTGGTGAAGGGACCAAGCTTGCCGGTCTTGACAAAGGCGCCAACCCGGTTCTGTATACCCTGGAAGTATTTTTCGCTGGAAAATTTCCATGGCGAAATACTTTGCTGGAGGGCGGCGGTCTTTTTCGGATCAGCTGAAAGGGCCGAGACTACATCGACCCAGTCAAGGGCATGGAGATGATAAAAGTGGATCATGTGATCCTGAACGTTCTGGATCCCCATGATGATGTTGCGGATCATTTCGGCGTTGAAAGGGATCTGGATGTTAAGGGCGTTTTCCACCGCGCGGATTGATGCCAGGGAGTGCACGGTAGTGCAGACGCCGCAGAAGCGCTGGGTATAATACCAGGCGTCGCGTGGATCACGGTCCTTAAGGATGGTTTCCACGCCGCGGAACATGGTGGCGCTCGACCAGGCATCGGTAATCACGCCGTTCTCAATGGTTGCTTCAATCCGCAAATGTCCCTCGATACGGGTAATCGGATCAACGACTATTTTGTTTGCCATCGCTTATCTCCCTTTATTCTTCAGCGTCGGTGGTTTCTTTGGTGAGTTCACGGGTCTTGGCCTTGGCCTCTTTCACCTGTTTCCAGTTGCGGGTCATGGTGACCGCACCGTGGGTGGCAAACACGGCTGCCGAAGCACCGACGATGGCCCCACCGATTTTAAGGGCTGAAGCTTCAACGCCGAAGCCGGGGATGTTTGGTAGTCGTTGGTACATGGGCATCATGGTGTCAAAGAAGCCCGGTTCGCTGCAACCGACACATCCGTGTCCAGCCATAACCGGCCAGCTTAGCCCCTCGTTCCAGCGCAAGGTCGGACAGTTGTGGAAACTCGCCGGCCCCTTGCAACCCATTTTGTAGAGGCACCAGCCTTCGCGATGGCCATGATCTCCCCAGTTTTCCACATACTGACCGGCATCAAAATGGCCGCGCCGTTCGCAGTTGTCATGGATGCGCTTACCATACGCAAACTTGGGGCGCCCAAAGCGATCCATCGCCGGCGCACTGCCGAAGGTCAGATAATGGACAATGGTGCCGGTCAAATTATCGACATTCATCGGACAACCGGGCAGGTTGATGACGGTTTTGCCGGGGAGCAGTTCACTGACGCCGACCGCGCCGGTCGGATTGGGGTAGGCGGCGGGCAGGCCGCCATAGGAAGAACAGCTGCCGACGGCAATGATGAGAGCAGCATCGCCACCGACTTTTTTCATAATATCCATAGCTGTTTGACCGGCAATGGTGCAGTAAACGCCGTTTGCCCCGACCGGTATTGAACCTTCGACGATACAGATATACTGCCCCTTGAATTTCTCCATGGTGGCGTGCTTGCTTGCCTCGGCCTGATCACCGGCCGCTGCCATCACCGTTTCGTGATAGTCCAGGGAGAGATGATCGAGAATCAGCTCGCCCACCGAGGGGCGGTTGGCGCGCAGCAGCGACTCGGTATCGCCGGTGCAGGACTGAAACTCCATCCAGATGACCGGCGGACGGTTGTCACTCTCAAGCGCAGCGGCAATGCGTGGCGTCATGGTGGCAGGAACCGCCATCATTGCCCCCAGGGCGGAGCAGTATTTCAGAAAACTCCGTCGCGAAATATTGTGAGCAGCCAACATCTGTTTGAAATCAGTCATAGATCGCACCTCCGCACCCTGGGCTAAAAGACACATTTCAGTCCAATTAAAACACGATTCTATTAAAAGTCAAATGAATTTATCTTGACATTACGAGAGGTTTGCCCGGATTCTACACAAAGTTAGTGAAAAACTGCGCCGCTTTATGGTCTTGTTCCAGACAAAACCCTTTAGTTGAGCTGTAAAAAATTCATCCGACAGGAAATCTCATGTCTGTGCAACCATGTCGTTCAGCTTTGTTGCTTCTTCTCTTAATTGTCATTGCGGGTTCAGTGATCCTGTTGCTCAGTTCCTGCGGGCAGCAGAAGATTCCCCTGATCGAACAGCACTGTGGCACCTGCCACAGTGCCGGGATCGTTTACCAGACGCGGCGCACCGAAGCAGGGTGGCGTCAGGTGATGCACGGCATGAAGATCCGTGGAATGGAAATTACCAGGGAAGAGGAAGAGCAGGTGTACGCTGTTTTATTCCGTGAGTTTCTACTCAAATAAATTTAGACCAGAGCCTGCTGTTACTACTTTTCTGCCAGCCAGTAAAAACTGAAACCCGGCACGATGAGCGTATGATTGACCATGTCGGGCTGGCTGCCAGTGTACAGATCAACCAAGCGTCCATAATCAAACCGCCCCCAGGTTTCGAGTTCATCGAGATTTAGTGAGTGGGGGTGTCTGTCGAAATTGGCCGCCACCAGCACCGAATCCCGCTGACTGATCCAGTTATAACGCTCAAAAATAAACAGGTGGGGGTTTTCCATTTCGATCAATTCACGATTGTTAAAGTCGGCAAAGACACTGATTTCGGCGCGCATCGCAATCATTCGCTTGAGGGCAGTGAAAATCCGGAACTCGATGGTGCCGGGCTGGTTGCGCCGGGCGGCCTTTTCCCAGTCGATGGTGGGACGATGAACCCAGCGGGTATCAGTTGCTTTATGAGGATCACTCAGATAGGCGTCATCGTTGATCGTTCCGATTTCATCACCATAGTACAGCAGGGGAATGCCACCAAAAGACATGATCATGGCATGCAGCAATAAAATAATATTGATGGCATCTTGACAGGCATTGTCGTCATTGGTTTCAAGGGCGTATTCCAGGCCCACCAGAGAAGCGAGAGACCCTGAAATACGGCTGTCACCGGTCCGAGGATTCTGACCAAACGGTAATCCGCGGGCATGAGATCCGCCATAGCGGCCGGTAAAATAGTCAACCAGATATTGGCGATGATTAGCCGGATCATAACCGGCCAGGTCGATATCACGGTCGTCAAAGCCCAGGCCGATATCGTCATGACAGCGCACATAGTTCAGCCAGGTAGCACGTTCCAGCTTGACCGGCAGGCTCTTGATCCCCTGATTGAGCAACCTGGCATTTTTAGTCGCTACTGCATCCCATAACAGCGCCATAAAGGTGGCGTTATAGGCGATTTCACACTCCTTGGCAATGACGGCATCTTCACCAAAGTATTTAATGACCTCGACCGGAGCGACAATTGCTTCGGCAATAAACAGGACTCCGGGCGCGGTGACCTGGGCACAGTCTTTCATCAATTGCAGAATCAGATGGGCTTCACGCTCGTTCTGACAGGTACTGCCGATCTTTTTCCATAAAAAGGCAACGGCATCAAGGCGTAGAATATCGGCCCCCTGATTCGCCCAATACAGAACAATATCGAGCATTTCGATAAAAACCGCCGGGTTGCTGTAATTCAGGTCCCACTGATAGTCATTGAAAACCGTCATCACCCAGCGCTCCATGGTCTCGTTCCAGGTGAAATTGCCGGGGGAGGTTTCAGGGAAGATCTCCGGCATACTCTGTTCAAACATGTCGGGTACGTTACGATTAGGGTAGGTGTAATAAAAATCACGGTAATGGCTTTCACCAGTGCGCGCGCGCCGCGCCCATTCATGCTCATCAGAGGTGTGATTTAAGACAACATCAAGGGTCAGCAGGATATCGCGACTACGAGCCTGTCCGGCCAGTTGCTGAAGATCTTCCAGGGTCCCGACACGGGGATCGACGGCACGAAAATCACTAACGGCATAACCGCCGTCACTGCGCCCTTCCGGACACTTCATGATGGGCATAATATGAATCAGATTGATACCCAGCTCCTGAAAATAGGACAGGTTGTCGCAAACGCCCTGCAGGTTGCCACCAAAGCCTTCGCTGTACAGGGCCATGCCGACCCACTTCTGATGCAAAAACCAGCTGAAATCGCGCTCCCGCTCGATATCAACTGCGCGCAACACCTGGGGTCGGCGGATATACTTGCGGGCCATGGTTTCAACCAGGCGCTGGGCCTGAAGAGCAAAGTCAGTCCGATCACCGTAAAGTCGAAAGAACAGGGAATGAATGGCGTAAAAGTTGGCACCCAGGCGGGTATAAAAGTGGCGCAGATCTTCTTCGCAGATCTCCTCGTTGAGACGATTGAGAATATCATTCAGCAAAGCATGGGAAACCTGTTCATACATGGTTACAGCCTGTCGTTGTCAGTGGGTGATAGAGGGCTTTGTCGCTGGGGATTGCTCCGCGCATACCAATAATGTCGGCAGCAAGCTGTTGCGCCAGGGTGATATTTTTCTCAATTGGCCGGTTGCTTAACAGCCCCTGCAGATACACAGCAGCAAAAGCATCCCCTGCCCCAACCGTGTCGATATAGCGCTTGATGGGAGGAGCCGCTACCGGGATAAGTTCGCCGCTACGAGTGCGCACCAGTGCCCCATCGGCGCCCCGGGTGACGATCAGTTGTTCCAGCGTGGTTTGCGCCATCAACTCGGCCATGGCGTTGTCGACGTTCGGGTCAGCAAAACCAAGGTCAGCCAGTTCATCCGTGTTCATCTTGGCCCAGCGCGCCTGCTCAAGACGATCAAGCACCGCCCTTTTATCCCACCAGGGGGAGCGCAGGTTGATATCAACAAACAATTGGCATCCTTGTCGTGCGGCCAGCGTATCAAACGCTTGTTGCGACTCTTGATGACGTAAAGCCAGGCTCCCGTGGTAAAGAATAAAATCAGCGCCACTGGCAGGGAGCAGGTCCGCACGAATGTGATCATAGGCCACGCCTTCGCTGATCTGATAGGAGGGCTGGCCGTCGGTAATCTGCACCTCGACCCTGCCGGTCGGGTAATCCCGGTTGATCTGAACGCCATCTGTGCGCATGCCCCAGTCGTTCATGGCGGCCAGAATCTGCCGTCCCAGGTCATCATCGCCGATGGCCGAGACAAAGCAGGGATCCGTTCCCAGCGCTGCCAGATGCCAGGCGACGTTAAAGGGAGCCCCGCCGAGAACCTGCTCGCCGGTGGGAAAACAGTCGAATAAAACTTCCCCAAAAACTACAATCTGTTGATCATTCATGCTGTCTCTTTCATTAAATACGACCTGAAGAACGGCTGAAAATGGCAGACCCCCTCAAGAATGCCGGCACTGTAGTTGCCGTTCAGGGCGAGCAATCCTCCGCCGGCAAGATACAGAGTCGCGGATTGATTGTTCTGCTGCGCCCAGCTTAAGGCCGCCTCTTTGATCGCTGGGGCCGCGTTGGCCACCAGGATCGAGCGGATATCGCTGTTGATAACCTGCAGATCGTTGCCGCTGTCACCGGCGAACACGAGCTCTTCGTCAGCAAAGCCCAGCTGCTGCTGGAGAAAGCGGATGGCCTGACGCTTATCCGCACAATCCGGCAGGATATCGAGCAATCCGATGTTCTTCTGTTCATCAATGCTCCAGATCAGGTTTGCCGCTATCCCTTCACGCTGTAACCGCTGTTCAATGTTTTTCATTATCTGTTCAACATCGAGCTGCAACGGCAGGTAAAAGCTGACCTTGAAGCTGTTTTGCTTGGCTTCTTCCTGCAGCCACGGGCCGGATATCCGGTCAACGAGGAATCTGACGCGCTGGTTTATTGCCTCTGGCCAACGGGCCGAAAGGTGGTGCTTCCAGGCTTGAAAAGATTGCCATTCGCCGGCAACAATCCGGTAAATGGTCGAGCCGACATCGGTCAGGGCGTAATCGGGCTGCGGCAGATTGTAGGTTTTAACGGCATCCAATACCAGCCGGCGGTCACGCCCGGTGACATAGACCAGGCTCACACCAGGATGGCGGCATAATTTACTGAACATCTCCCGCGCCCGCGCATCTTCTTGCGCAGTGCCATTGGGAATCAAGGTGCGATCCAGGTCAGTACACAACAACAGTCGGGGTTTATGCGGTACCATCGACCTGCTCTTTGGGGTCGCGACAGGCGCCGAAAAAGTCGTAATAGTCAAGTGCCTCAAGAATACCGGCTGCCAGCGGCTGATCTGCAAAATAGATCCTTTCGGTGTCCACCAGACCAGAGAGTTCTTCGTGATGGCGGTTGGCAACCACTACCGCCAGGGTATTGCCGGACAGCATATCCTCATCGGCACCGGCCCCTCCAGCGGCCAGAACCCTTTCCAGGTCAATGCCGCGGCGATCCGCTACGTAGCGCAGCGCCAGTCCCTTGGAGGCGCGTACCGGCAGAATATCAAGAAACTGACCGAAACTCATAATGGTATTGACGGCCAGTCCTTCCTGATGGAGCAGGCGCCGGATGCTGTCAACATCGGCAATCGTCGGATCAATGTAATAACTGACCTTGAAGCGGCTCTGTTCAATCTTGGGTTGCCGTTTCAAGCCGGGATAATCTCTCAGTACCTCGCGCACCTTGTGAGGTGACCACTGGAAATCGATATATTTAGCCCAGACCTGATCCTCTTCGAGCTCCGGAGCATAGTAGATTTCGCTACCACCACTGGTAATCAGAATGTCGGGTTCAGGAATGGCATGTTTGTTCATCAATGCCAGGGCCGAGTCAAGGCGCCGCCCGGTGGCAATGATAAAGGCCGTACTCTTGCGCTGCCGACGCAACCGCGCCATCAGTTCTTGCAGCGCAGAGGCGTCGCCGATCAGGTTCTGATCAAGGCCACTGACCAGGGCGCGATCACTGTATAGAACATCCCTGCGACTTAAGGGTTCACGCTCCAGCGGTTCATAGCGCTTGATCACCGGAATCACCATGCGCAGATAGCGGTCGGCATGGGCCTGCCAGGAATAGTGTTCGCGGACCCCCTTGAGCCCGTGCTGTGAGAATGACTCCCAGCACTGGTTATCTTGAAGGATCTGCAGCAGCTTGTCCGCGATCTCTTGCGGATCGAGGGGGTCAATCAGAAAACCGTTATTACAGTTAGCGATAATGTCCCGGGGACCACCGTCCCGGGTAGCGACAATCGGCAGACCGGAAGCTGCGGCTTCAATCAGGGTCAGGCCAAAGGGTTCCGTCAGGGCCGGATTGACAAAAACCCCCTTTGACGCCGCTACAATACGATAGAAAAACGGCACATCATCGCGCCTGTGCTGCTTGGGAATGGCCACCTTGCCATAGAGATCATAGCGATCAATGGTTGCCAGCAATTCCTGAAAAACGTCGCGAGCACCCTCATCCAGATCATCAATATCCTCACGATTACCGGCGATAATCACCAGATTGGCAAGCTTTTGCAGGTTCTCGTTCTCACCATAGGCCTCGACCAGCTTGGTGATGTTCTTGCGTTTGTCCGGCCGGGACAGGGCAAAGATAATCGGTCTTTGAGGATCTTTCAGGTGGCGGGTCAGCACGGCAAACTGCGGCAGCTCGGGTTCTTTGCCGGTTGGTGCGGTAAAGAGTTCCAGGTTGGTGCCCGGCGGTACCACGCGCATCTGTTTGGGTTGATAATAATCATAGAGTCCGTACTGTTCCTCGATTTCCTGCTGGGTACTGGTGATCACCCGTTCCGCTGTCGCCAGGGTCAACTCTTCGGCTTCGATGCGTCTGGCCATATTATAGCGTTCTTCGATGTCTTCTCGGCTCAGACCGGCCGCCAGCAGGCGCCTGCGCTTGACCCGACCAAGGGAATGACCGGTATGAATCAGGGGAATCCCGGTCAGTTGTGCCAGCCGTGCCCCCACCCAGCCGGCATCGGCATAATGGCTGTGGAAAATGTCGGGCCAGCGCTCTTGGTCACGAAAGTAGTCGTAGAGCTGATCAACAAAGGTGTGCAGATGATCCCACAACTGCTCTTTTGGCAGATACTCGTCGGGCCCGGCAGTTACCCGGACAATCCGTAGTTTGGCTGAAACCTCTTCAAACGGCTCAGAGTAATCAGCGTCAATCGTCGGATCAACCACCCTACGGGTGATCAGATCGACCCGGTCGACATCGTCCCGCTCGGCCAGGGCCTGGGCCAGCTCCAGCACATAGAGGGTCTGGCCACCGGTATCAGCGTCACGGCCCAGTTCCAGGTTGTGCCCGCGAATCAATCCATGGACACTGATCAGTGCCAGATAAAGGGGTTTATCGGAATCTGTCATGGGTTTACCTTTCAGACGGGTGCTCACAAACGCAATAAAAGGATCAGGTTGGTGCCCCGCTCATATCAGTGAACTGCTATTATAGACTGCCAAACCCGGCAACAGGCGTCAAGTTGCCAGGACTATCGAAGGTGATTGTTCAATAACCTGACCGAAAAAAAGTTTCGTGTACTGACAGTTATTCCTTAATGAGGCCCACTTATGAACGCAACCATCCGTTTTGGTGTTTCTATTGACGCTAACCTGCTTGGCCAGTTTGACCGGTTAATTACTGAAAAGGGATATCATAACCGCAGTGAAGCTGTCCGCGACCTGATGCGCGACGCTCTGGTAGAACGGGAATGGTCGCAGGATGATCAGGAGACCGTCGGCACCGTCACCCTGGTCTATGATCACCACACCCGCGATCTGTCCGATAAACTCACCGAGCACCAGCACAGCCATCACCAGGCCATTGTTTCTGTCCTTCACGTCCATCTGGACGCCCATAACTGCCTGGAAGTTGCTGTTGTCCGTGGCAGCGCCGCACAGGTGAGAAAGCTTGCCGATGAACTGATTGGTACCAAGGGGGTCAAGCACGGCAAGCTGGTGACAACCACCACCGGTTCCAGTCTGACTTAGGTGGGGGCTGAGGGGAATGAAGCGCTTACCCCTTGATTGTCAAAAAGCCAGCTCAAGGGTTGATGGGTCGTTGTTACCACGATCGCGTTAAAACAATAACCAAAAACACATCAGGCTCTAACCCGCTTCTAACCGATAACATGTACTGCTGAAGCATTATTCTTCGGGAGTACATGTTATGGAGCTGCTATTATTTTTGTCGATCGCCGTCATTTTCTGCGCCTTTGGTGTCCTTAACTACCGCAACACCAGAAAAAAAGCGAAAAAACTGGTTGATGGTATCCGCCACCGCCAGCCGTAGGGGCGGACATTTTTTCTCCTATCTTTTCAAGCACACTCCCGCCCGGCTCCACCATGATAAACTATATATCCGGCATATCCTTCCTTCCCCAGATAGCGTTGCAGTTGCTTCTTGTCGGTCTTGAGCAGATCGACCAGTAGCAGTCTGTCGATGACATCACTGAAATCGGGATCGTGATTTCAGGCGCAAAATCTGGCCGCCGAGCAGCTCTGGTTTGAGGGTCAGGGGATTCTGGGACTCACCAGCGCCGCTGTTTTATTGGGGGGATGTTCATTATTCAGCTTTTCTGTCCGGCAAATCAAGGAGACTATGGCGCACGTTCTGTGCGACTGTTTTTAACCGATGTTACAAAGAGATAGTTCCATACATCTTGACAGCAGCCCTGCTGTTGATACGATTATTAAGCTCAATGGCAATGCCAACAGCGAAAGGGAAAAGCGATGGATATTTTTGATTTTGCGATAAAGATGGAAACAGACGCGGAAAGTTATTACCGGAACTTAGCGGAGCAGACCGACATAGAAGGTATCAGCAATATTTTTCTGGATCTGGCTGCTGACGAAAAAAAACACTTTGAGATCTTCAAATCCATGAAGGAACGTCCTGGTGCCGCCGTTATGAGGGATAGCGAGGCGTTAAGCAGGGCCAAAAACACCTTTGAAACACTAATGCAGGAAAAACCTGAAGTAAGCCATCTTCAGGGTAATCTCGACGCCTATCGTCATGCCATGAAAATCGAAGCAGAAGCCGCGCGGGTTTACCGGGAAGCCTTGAGCCATGAAACCAGCCCGGAGGTGAAAAACCTGCTTCAGCGCGTCATTGAAGAGGAGCAAAAGCATTACAACATCATTGAAAACCTGTATGATTTCGTCAACGCGCCCAACGAGTACCTTGCCTGGGGAGAATTCAGTAATCTTGAGGAATTCCGAAACTTTGGGCGCGATACTGATGCCTGAACAATCTCGCTATAAGGGTCAGATGGTCCACGCCATAGACCCACACCAAGCTATCGACGCAGGTTCGCAAAAGTCACAGCCTTGTGCTACTAAAGCCATTTTGCTGGGCGCGATACCTGACGACTACATACCTGTTAACAACCTACAGTAAAGGAGGCCTGGATCATGGGATTCGCACCCTCAGCTATGCAATTAACAAGTAACGCTTTTGAGAATTCCGGTGATATTCCAACCAAGTATACCGGCGAAGGAGTTGATGTTTCACCACCCTTATCCTGGACTGATGTGCCTGCCGGTACCCAGGGTTACGCTATCATCTGTCATGACCCCGATGCCCCGCTGGTCTCCCCTAATGGCACCTATGGCTTTGTTCACTGGGTGCTGTATAACATTCCGGCAAACATCAACAGCCTGGAAGAGGGAGTTGCAGCATATACCCAGGGCCAGAACAATTTCGGAAATCCGGGTTACGGCGGGCCCATGCCCCCTGAAGGCCACGGTACCCACCAGTATTATTTCTGGGTTCTTGCGCTGGATAAGGCGACAGATTTACCCGAAGGGTTGAACATGTGGCAATTGCTGGAAGAACTTGAACCCCATATTATCGGCATGAACCGACTCATCGGAACGTACAAACGGGCGTAACTGGAAGCTCAAAGTGGCCAACAGGTAAGTTTCTGCTTCGGAAACGAGCAATTTTTCGCAAGGTCAAGAAAATCAAGGATTTGCGCGGAAACGTCGTACTTTACGCCGCACAAGTAAAACCGAAGATTGACGCGGAGATTGTGGAAAAGGGCCGTTTCCGGACAGAAACTAGCTGAACTGCCTGACATATTCATACATGGCGATGGTCGCGGCGTTACTGACATTCAGACAATGGATCGAGCCGAACTGGGGAATCGACAAAGGTTCAATACCCGCGTAAGAGCCCTGGTCGAAGCTGAAACCGAACTCCTCATGGCCGAAAACAAAAGCGCTTCTGGCAGGAAAAACAACCTGGTACAAGGGGGCTTCGGCATCGGCACGGAGCTGAAAAAAACGGTAACCCTGATTGCTGAGCAGTTGATAGCAAGCAGCAAAATCCTCGTGAAAGACAGCCGGCACCTTGCGAAAAGAACCTTTGGCCGGAGCCGGATCAAAGGGACCGATGTTGATCAGATGAACGGCAGCAACACCGAAGGCCTCGGCGCTGCGGAAGATTTTCGGCACATTGAACCCGGCCTTGAGCTGATCGAGAACCAGGACAAATTCATGGGGACCAGGTACCGCGAGGATATTTTTCTGCCGCTCCTTATGATAACGCGTCAGCCAGGTCCGATCTCTGCTGGTGCTCATTTGCGCAGTTCCATCCTGATTGTGTTCATAACCCAAGCCGTGCTCCATCCTCCAGCAATTCCAGCTCCAGCTGCCCGGCCCGTTCCAGCAACTGCGGCCCGGGGTGAGTCAACACCAGCCGTCCGGTGGAAAAACGCTCTTTCTCACGCATCAGGGTGAGATAATCCAGATGGCCTGGAGCCGACTGATCGTAGTTGAAACATTCGCAGATAAACAGATCGCTCCCTTGCGCCAGCAACGGCAACTGTTCAGTCCACTCGGTATCACCGCTGTAACTGACAGTGCGCCCGCCGATCTCAACCCGAATTCCCAGTGCCTGCGCACCACCACCATGGACAACCGGCACACAACTGATGCGGCCACCCTGAATATCAACTGCCGCAGCAGGAGCCAGAACCCGGTAAGTGACTGCAAAACCGAGACCGTCTGCGAGCACTCCCGGATAAAGGGCATCGAACACCTGTTCAACCCGCTGTTGCAGACCTTCCGGCCCAATGCAGAGCAGCGGACGGCTGCGCTGGTGCAGATATTTTCCCGCCAACAGCAGATAGGGGATGCCGCCGAAATGATCGCCGTGCAGATGACTGACAATCACGACATCGAGTTGATCAGCGCTGATGCCGCAACGCGCAAATCCGGCCGGGCTGGATGAGCCGCAGTCAATAAGCAAACGGGTGTCAGCGGCTTCAAGATGAAAACAACTGTGCAGCCGGCCGCCGGAGTGGAAGGCGTCGCCGCTGCCGACGCAGGTAACAATGAGTTTAGCGGTGGTACTGTTCGTCATCAAAGGTTCCTCCCCTATGCAGCTGCCAGCTACTTACTGCCCGCGCGCGCTGCGCACCAGGGCAAGAAACTCGACATAGTTATTGACATTGCCTACTTTCTCGCGGATCTCGGCGACTTTGAAGGTTGCGGCGATATCAGCCAGAATTTCCAGCTGCACACCGTCATCATCCTGGGGCGCCAGGATAAGAAAAATCACCTTGGCGGGCGTCACATCCGGGGCATCAAAATCGATCCCGCTACGTGACAGTCCGACCAGCACCAATGGCGCGGTCAGTCCCGGCAGGCGGGCGTGGGGCACAGCGACCCCCTGACCGATACCGGTTGCCATCATTTTCTCCCGGGCATACACCGCCCGGGTGATCTCTTCGGAGGTTTTATCGATCAAGGGACCGGCCAGCTTGGCCAGCTCATGGATGGCAGACCAGCGATCACTCGAGTCAAGCCGCAGGATAAAGCCCTGGGGTGGAAAAAAGTTGACAAACCGTCTGGCTTTTTTCAGACGCAGCACCCGCTGCATCAGCGGTCCACTGAGGAGCGAGGTCACCAGCGCCATCACTACCAGACTGACAAATACCTCCTGGGAAATCAGTTCAAACTGCAGGGCCAGCACCCCAAGAATGATTCCCATGGTGCCTTGCGCACTCATACCAAAACTGACGCCCAACGATTCACGCATGGGCAGCCCGCCCAAGCGTGCCCCGAGGGTGCTTCCCAGAATTTTGCCGGACATGGCCAGTAGCAGGATCACCAGCGTCAACCACAGATTAAAGTTATCGACAAAGTTAACCCTGAGCCCAATACTGGCAAAAAACAACGGGGCAAAAATAAAGGATACAAACTGTTCGATGGTGGTGCGGGTACGTTCGTTCAGATGCTTTGAATCACCCAGGGCGACGCCCGCAAGAAAGGACCCGAAAATGGCGTGGATGCCGATCCATTCGGTAAATGCAGCAGCCAGTAAACAGAATGAAAGAGCAAATCCCAGAATCCCTCCCGGCCAACTGCTGTGGGCCTGAACCCAAGGGAGAATCTGGTTGAGCAGCAACGGCATCACCAGGATCATGAGCAGCACAAATGCCAGAGTCATACCGATGGTGTAACCCAGGGGCATCATCTGGCCAACCCCCAGTATCCCCAACACCATGGCAAAAACCAGCCACCCCAGCAGATCGTTAAAAACTGCGGCGGCAATGATAACAACGCCCAGATCACTACGGTAAATGTTGAGATCCATGAGGATCTTGGCAATGATCGGTAACGCCGAAATAGAGAGGACGGTTGCCATAAACAGGGCAAAGGCGAGGGGGTGAGCCCCCTGCTGAAAGCCGAGCAAACCCGGTGCCCACCAGCCCGCTATAAAACCAAATGCGAAGGGAAAGAACATCCCCAGCAGGGCGACATAAAGAGCTACCTTGCCCTGCCGCCATACCGTTGACAGGTCAATCTCCATCCCTGCCACCAGCAGAAACAAGGTAATCGCCAGGGTGATCAGCCCATCAAAAGCAAGGGCCCCGCCACCGGACAGGGGAAAAAGAAAAGCGCTCCACTGCGGGAACAGGGTTCCAAAGACCGTTGGCCCCCACAATATCCCGGCGGTTATCTCACCGAGGACAGCAGGCAAACCGGTGGCTCGTGCCAGCTCTCCCAATAACCGGGCTGACGCAAGAAGCAGCCCGAGGGCGAGAAACAGGGCGGTAATTTCACTGTGGGAGAGTTGGGACATAGGGCAGCCCTTAGGGGTCGCAGGGCAGAAAGGGGCAGCTAAAAGCTGCCCCTTTCTGATAGGTCGTTAGTCTGCTGATTTGTAACAAACAACATGATCAATTCTGTAAAAACCGCTCGGCGGCCCTGGCCTGGTCACTGTCTGGGTAGCTGTCAATCAGTTTACGCATGGTTGCCCGGGCATTCTGTTCATCCTCTAGGGAATTAAAGGCCAGAGCCTGTTTGTAGAGGGCGTCCGGGGCTTTGCTGTGCTCCGGATAGCGACTGATGACATCCTGAAACTGAAGGATCGCCAGCTCAAACTTTTTTTCGCCGTACAGGGCTTCACCGGTCCAGTAAAGGGCATTGACGTAGAGGTCATGATCCGGGTAGTTCTGGGTAAAGGCTTCCATCTGCTCACGACCACGCCCGAAATCAGTACTATCCCGAATCAGCTGCAGCGCTTGCTCATACTGCTGTTCCGGGGTCCGCGGCTGCGCCTCCTCAGATTGTGGCTGTGATGGAGCTGCGGCTTCTCCGTCAGATGTCACACTGCCGGCCTCCAACTCTTCGATGCGACTGGTGAGGGACTCGATCTGCAGGTTCAGATCATCCTGGATCAGTCCTAATTCATCAGCCAGATCGCGTTGCCGGCGTCCAAGGTCGTCGATCAAACCATTAACTGAATGTGACTCGACCCGCAGGTTATCCAGACCGGACTGCAATTCCGCCACCTGCCGTTGCAAGCCGGTGTCGTCCACCATTTCCGTCTGGGCGGTGTCTGATTGCTGTACTTCCAGCTGGGCCAGCCGCCGCTTCATCTGTTCAATATCCGTTTCCAGCCGTAATTGAGTCTGGCTGGGGGGGATACA
>JAWOFG010000075.1:0-5134 GCA_046482365.1 Pelovirga sp.
TGAAGGCCAGAAAGGCAAAGCGAGCCAGCAGCTTGAGCCAGAACTCATTACTGGTCGGGGGTTTGTTGTTATCCAGAACAAAGGACCAGGCCAGCGCAAAAGCAGCCGCGGCCAAAAATCCGTACAGGTAAACCTGAAGTATATCCATCTGTGGCATCCTTCTTGTTGCTGAATAAATAAGTGGCACAAATAACGGGCACAAGAAGCTTCAATATAGCATTACCGACAGGGGCAGACAAAGGATTCATATCCCAGGACAAGAGCGGTACCCAGCGACCTTTGATTTGCACTAGCCCATTTCCGAAATACATGCTATAGCTTGGTAGTACGAAGACCACTGGGTTTGACTCGGTGGTCTTTTTCTATTGGATCTGTAAAGAGAAAGAAACAACGATGATTACTGCTGCAAATATCTGCCTAGCCTATGGCAAGCGGGTTATATTCAACAATGTTAATATCAAATTCACCCCCGGCAACTGTTATGGACTGATCGGCGCCAACGGTGCCGGCAAATCGACCTTTCTTAAAATTCTTGCTGGCGATGCTGAACCTGACAAGGGCGAGATCTCCATCAACAAAGGATTGCGCCTGGCGGTATTGCGCCAGGATCAGTTTGCCTTTGACGAAGAAACGGTCTTCAATACGGTCATCATGGGGCACAAAAAGCTCTATGAAGTGATGATCGAGCGCGAAGCAATCTATAGCAAAGGGGACTTCAGCGATGCCGACGGAGTCCGCTCCGGCGAACTGGAAGCGGAATTCGCCGAATTAAACGGTTACGATGCGGAATCGGAGGCCGCCGTTCTGCTTAATGGTCTCGGCATCCCCGAAGCCCTGCGGCAGAAAAAAATGAAAGAACTGGAAGGCGGTGACAAGGTGCGGGTTTTGCTGGCCCAAGCCCTGTTCGGCAACCCCGATATCCTGCTGCTTGATGAGCCGACCAACCATCTGGACCTGAAATCGATTCAGTGGCTGGAGGAATTTCTGAGCCGTTTCCAGAATACGGTGATCGTCGTTTCCCACGACCGCCATTTTCTCAACCAGGCCTGTACCCATATTGCTGATATCGATTTCGGCACCATCCGTACCTATGTCGGCAACTATGATTTCTGGTACGAGGCAAGCGAGATGGTTCTGAAACAGAAACAGGACGCCAACAAAAAGGCGAGTGACAAGGCCAACGAACTCAAGGAGTTTATCGCCCGCTTCAGCTCCAACGCCTCCAAGGCCAAACAGGCCACCTCACGCAAAAAGCTCCTCGACAAACTGGAGATCGATGATTTGCCTACCTCCTCGCGCAAATACCCGTTCATCATTTTCAAACCGGAGCGCCCCTGCGGCAACATCATTCTCGAAATTACCGACCTGAGTAAAACCATCGACGGAGTCAAGGTTCTCGATCGTTTGAATCTGAACGTCAACAAAGGAGATAAAATTGCTTTTGTCGGCGGCAATAGTCTGGCCAAAACCACCCTGTTCCAGATTCTGACCGGTGAGCTGGAGCCGGACAGTGGCAGTTACCGCTGGGGGGTCACCATCACCCATGCTTATTTTCCGAAGGAAAACAGCAGCTATTTTGCCAAAGAAATGGGTTTGATTGACTGGCTGGGACAGTTCGCCCCGACCGAAGGGGAAAGCTTTGCCCGGGGTTATCTTGGCCGCATGCTCTTTTCCGGTGATGAAGCGACCAAGGCAACCAAAGTCTTAAGTGGTGGCGAAAAGGTTCGCTGCATGCTTGCCCGGATGATGCTGACCAATGCCAATGCCCTGCTCTTCGATGAGCCGACCAACCACCTGGATCTGGAATCAATCACCGCCCTGAACAACAGTCTGATCAACTTTCCCGAGGTGATGCTGTTTACCTCCCACGACCACAAGTTTGTCGCGACAACCGCCAACCGCATTGTTGAGCTGACCCCGAACGGAGTCATCGATCGGGTCATGAGCTTTGACGAATATCTCGATAACACCGACATCGCCGCTCTGCGGGCCAAGCTGTGTCAGGGTGTTGTCGACTTGAAATTATAACAGGAAATCACGCGTGGCCCTGCCCTGGAAAACCCTTGATCGCGTTCTGACCGAAACCGGTGAATCTCTCGAACTGCGGCAGCGCGGCGCCGGGGACTTTCTTATTACCATCGGCACCCAGATCCTGATGAACAGCAAAGCCCAACGCTCCGAGATCGCCCTGGGCAGGCTCGGCTGTCAAGACCTGCAGCAGCACCCCGCTCCAAAGGTTCTGGTCGGCGGGCTGGGGATGGGCATCACTCTGCGCGCTGTGCTTGACCAGCTTCCGGTCACGGCAGAGGTAGTTGTCGCAGAACTGAACCCCATCGTTCACAGCTGGTGTCTTGGCCCGCTGGCTGAATTGACCGCCGCTGCAGCAGCCGACCCACGGGTTGAGGTGGTAATTACCGATGTTGGCGAGCTGATTCGCCGGTCTCCGACAGCATCTTTTGATGCCGTCATTCTTGATCTCTACCGTGGTCCCCACCCCCGCACCGACGGTCGCAATGATCCACTCTACGGCAGCTACGCGATTGAACGAACCCGTAACGCCTTGAGGCTTGGTGGAACCCTCGCCGTCTGGGGAGAAAATCCCGATACCGCTTTTGAACATCGTCTTGCTGTTGCCGGTTTTTCGGTTCGCGTTGAGCGCCCCGGCAAGGGAGGCTATCGCCATGCGGTCTGGGTGGCACGGAAAAAAGGATAACAAATGGAAACCTTTGAGCTGGATGGACGCCCCTTTGTCGCACTCTGTGATCTGCTCAAACTGACCGGAAGTTGTTCCAGCGGCGGCCACGCCAAGCAGGTGATCGCCGCCGGGGAGGTGAAGGTTGACGGTCAGGTCGAACTGCGTAAACGCTGTAAAATTCGCTCCGGCCGGATCGTTGAATACGGTACAGAGCGGCTAAAAGTCGTATAGTGGAACTTCAATCGACTTTTCTCTCCCCCCTTTTTTCCCTGGATTAAAATATGCCGGAGAGAGCAACTAATATGTTGCTTTTGCGAGCTTGTTGCGCCCGTCGTAGCAAATAGAAATACATATGTTGACAGAGGATATATAGTCAACTAATATGACTCTTATATTACAAAAAGCAACTCAGGAGACTACAATGGCGGACCCTCTGCTCCAACAAATTAAAAATAGACGCAAGTCCCTGGGGCTTAAGCAAAGCGACATGATGATGCGGATCGGCGTGTCCCGGCAGCAGTACCAACGCCTGGAGGCCAAGGGTAATCCACGTCTCGACACCTTGGAGTTGATTGCCAGGGGGCTAAGCAGTGAACTCATGCTGATCCCGAAAGAAAAGCTAAGTTCCGTCATCGCTGTACTCGAAGATGTCGAAACGCAGCGGGATCTCGCTCAACAATCCCCCGCACCGACAATGGCAAAGAAACGTCTGTCTGACGACCCCTGGCAGAACCTCCTCGAGGATGAGCAATGAACAGTCATCACGCAGAGGAAGTCAATGTCCTGAGGCTCTCATTGCATGGCAGGTTGGTTGGCTATCTGGCCGGCTTTAAGGACGGTCGTAATGTGCTGACCTTTGCCGATCAATACAGATCGGATGCCGGCCGTCCGACGTTCAGCTTGATTACCCATCCTGAATTCCCACCCTCTGAGAAGTTGATGAGCGAATTTTGGCAGCGCCGGCATAAGCTGCATCCCACCCTTTCCAACTTGCTCCCGGAGGGGGCATTAAGGGAATTGATCGCCCAGGGTCTCAAGGTGCATGTCGATAACGAGTTTCACCTTTTTGCGTATCTGGGGGAAGATCTGCCGGGCGCTTTGGTTGCTGAACCCATGCCGCCGGACGATGTCCCGGCGTATCTCCTCTCTGCTCACGGGCAAGCTAAAGCCGTTAAGTTCGAAAAGGATACCCGGAAAAACAAGTTTTCTCTCGCCGGCGTCCAGATGAAGTTTTCCATGAGACAACAGGAAGGTCGCTACAATCTGTCCAGGGATGATGTCCTTGGCGACTGGATCGTCAAGACACCTTCTTCCCGGCACAAAAATGTGCCGCTCAATGAATACACCGCCATGACCCTGGCATCTCTAGCAGGGGTTGCTGTGCCTGAAATCAAGCTGGTGGAACTCGATAAACTTGATAACCTGCCACCGATCAATTTGCCCGCTGAAAAACTGGCCTTTGCGATAAAGCGCTTCGATCGGAACGACAATCAACGCGTTCACATGGAAGACTTTGCTCAAGTATTGGTGAGGTATCCGCATGAAAAATACCACTCCGCCAGCTATGAACAGATAGGGCAAATCCTTTACAATTTTTCCGGAGATGGACTGGCTGATGTGCAACAGTTCGCCCGGCGTCTGCTGGTAAATATTCTGCTGGCCAATGGTGATGCGCATTTAAAAAACTGGAGCCTGCTCTATTCCGATCAGATCACCCCGCGACTCTCCCCGGCCTATGACATCGTCACCACCAGCGTTTATATCGACAACGAAAGACGCTATGCCCTCAACCTTGGCAAGACGAAAGAGTGGTATGACGTCACTAATGCAAATTTTGAGGCGTGGGCCAGACGAGCGGATATCCCCTGGCGCGCCATCAAGCCACACTTGGACGACACCATGGAGAAAGCCCGCAGTCTATGGCCAAAGGCAATAAAAGACCTGCCCATGATCGACGAACACAAGGATAGACTCCGGGAACACTGGGCCAAGCTGCAAAAAGACTTCCAGATTGCGAGTTTTTGAACGTCAATGCGGATCCCGTTGAAAGTGGGGCGGTGGTTCTGAATTAAACTGGACCATCAATTCCGGCACAAAGAGCACCATCAAAAATTCCCCTCCGGTGGAGGGGTGCCCCGCTAGGGTCGGGGTGTTTTCAGTTTCGCTCGAGTTCGGCAGGTAGGGGAGAATTTGTTTGCAAGATGTGACTACGGATTTGTATTGTAAATAGTAAACACCTGCCCCCGAGATTTCCTCAGCGGGATCTGTGAATTAGAGGGATGTGACGTTGGCGGTTATTGTCAATGCGGTGATCATGTGCAAATCGCATTACGTAAACCGAAGTGTTCTTCGAACGGCTTGAAATCCTGGGATGGCATAGGCGGTATGTGCTATCACCGGCAACTGGGGCCTTAACTTCTTTATCTCCCTTGTTGCATC
>JAWOFG010000026.1:0-35055 GCA_046482365.1 Pelovirga sp.
AGAAAAATCAGCTGCTCCCAACGATAATAAGCGGGATCACAGGTGGCAAACTCGCGCTCCCAATCGTAGGACAAACCGATACGGCGCAACTGTTTACGCATATTATCAATATTCTCATAGGTCCATTTAGCTGGATGAGTACCATGTTCGATAGCGGCGTTTTCCGCCGGCATGCCGAAAGCATCCCAGCCCATCGGGTGCAGCACATTGTATCCCTGCATCCGTTTGAAGCGAGCCACAACATCGCCGATGGCATAGTTACGAACGTGTCCCATGTGGATCCGACCGGAAGGATAGGGAAACATTTCGAGCAGATAAAATTTGTCCTTATTACTGTGTTGATCAGCCCGAAAGGTTTTCAGCTGATCCCAGTAGTCCTGCCATTTAGCTTCAATCCGTTCCGGACTGTACTGGCTTTCCATATCACCTCCGACACATCATAAGTGTCACTTTGATGTTATCTGATTTTAAAAAATTCTGAATTCTATATTCTAACTTCTGTTTTTTTTTTTACGATTCCAGATGCACGAAAACCGGCTGAAGCCGGTATCGTCGTAAATCAGATATATGCGTTGCAGTGAGGGTATCCGGCGCGGACAGGCGATCTTCGAGACCAGTATAAACCCACCGGCAAGCGACAAGGTGGAATCACTTTGCCCGGTAAGTGATCCGTCCACGGGTAAGATCATAGGGAGAGAGCTCAACTGTGACCCGGTCGCCCGGCAGAATACGGATATAATACTTACGCATTTTACCTGAAATGTGCGCAAGAACAACATGATCATTATCGAGCTTGACCCGGAACATGGCGTTCGGCAAAGGTTCTACCACCGTTCCTTCTACTTCAATTGCTTCTTCTTTAGCCAATGGAGCCTCCTGCCCACTTTACGTTGATAAATCAGAGAATGGCGACTTATTGCACGTTAATCACGGAGTGTCAAGCCCCTGTCAACACAGCAAAGGCCGGCAAATTGCGATAGCTATAAAGAATTTCAAGGAATCAGGCAGTGGGATTCAACAACCTCTCAATCGAGGCGATCACCATGGAAGACTTGAACGGTTTGGTAATATAGAGATCGGCGCCCACCTGCTTACCCCGCGCCATGTCTTCCGGAGATTTTTTTGCTGTCAGCAGGATCACAGGGATATGGCGCGTCTGCGGTGATTCTTTAACCTGCTGGCAGACTTCAAACCCATTCATCTCGGGTAACATAATGTCAAGCAAAACCAGATCAGGCGGATTTTCGGCGATCGCCTTGAGAGCTGCCGTTCCGGTCGTAACCCCCTGAACATGAAAACCCTTGGCCGTTAAGAGAATACTCTCTAGCTTTAATAAACTCTCTTCATCTTCGACGATCAGAATTTTTTTCTGCATGTTTTACTCCTCATTTAAGAAATCACAATGCTATTTAAGTTTAATATGTTTCAAGACACTGTTTCCGGTTGCAGTAACTGCTCCATAACGATGCCGGCCTGCGACAAAAAAACCGCAAAAGCATCAAAAGCCAGAGCGTCCTGAGATCGATAAAAACCGTCACCATACAACAGGGCCACAACCTGCCCGCCACTGGTTAAAGGAGCCACCAGCACATTATCCGGAATCTGCCCCAACAGGGCACTTAGACGCTGTTCAGCTGCAGCACAGTTGAGTGCCCCACGAACCAGTGACCGCCGTCTGATCGCCTCGGCAAAAAGGGAATCAGGACTGATATCAATGTGTAACCGGCGCACCAATGAGTCAGCGTGTTGACCGTTACTGGTCAAGCCGAACTGCCCCAAACCGACCAGTCGCGAACCACGCACATCAAGAATAATAGCTCGCCGCAACAATTCACTGGCATAACGTAAGATCAGCAAAACAATTCCACCGCCCAGATCAGGATCCTGTAGTTCCGCCAACATACCGCGCAACAGGGTAATACGGCCACTATCCTGACGCTGTTGCAGTTCAGAGACCCTGGCGTCAAGCTGTTGATCATTGAGAGTCACATTGCTTTTAGCTGATTCAAGCAGTTGCATCTTAACCGCTAATCGCTGTGGACTTAATCCTTTTTCAAGGATCAGATCGAAGGGGTTGAGCGCAGCGCTGCCATAGGGGTCAACCTTCTCAATACTGAAACTGAACTCTCCTTCTTGCCAGCGACAAAAATCGACAACAATGTGCTCTATCTGGTCACGAACCACCTGCTCGATGTCATGAGCCGCTAATTTGTACAAGTAGCTGATAATGACCCCCAACGGCTGATGTTTACGTAATCGCTGCTGAAATTTCAGTGCTTCTTGCACCTGAGGCAAGGAAATAAGCCGGCGCTCGCACAACAAGGTACCAAGTCCCTGGGGGTAAAGGCTGGAACTGGCACGCACAACCTGACCGTCACAAAAGCTGACACTGCCATGATCCTGCCCATTTTGCAGCACCAGTGTCCCGGATTTTTTGCCAAGACTGATCAATTGTAAGATTGAGCAGATATTCAGATCTTCGAGGCGCCCCTGTAAACTCATGACGACAACAATCCAGAACCAGTCATAGGGTTAATGTGTCTCTTTGCCACGTCCACGAAATTGCAAACGCAACGGCACCTTGTCAAAACCGAACTTTTCCCTGAAACAGTTTACCAGATATCGCTCATAGGAAAAATGGACATCATCAGGCCGGTTACTGAACAGGACAAAGGTTGGCGGGCGCACGGCACTTTGGGTAGCATAATAAAACTTCAGCCGTTGCCCGCGCACTAATGACGGCGGATGCTTGGCGAGAAATTCTTCCAGCCCCTGGTTGATCTGACCGGTCGTTATGCGGCGATTGAACTGCTCGGCGACCTCGGCGACCAGCGGCATGATCTTGTTAATCCGCTGCCCGTTTAACGCCGAAACAAACAGCAGCGGCGCAAAAGGAAGGAACTTACAGCGCCGCCGTACTTCTTCGACAAAACGGGCCATGGTGTGGTTATCTTTTTCCGGCACATCCCATTTATTGACCAGCAGAATCACCGCCCGCCCCTTTTCATAGGCATAGCCTGCAATCGTCAAATCCTGATCAGTAATCCCCTCAACGGCGTCGATCACCATCAGTACCACATGGGCACGATCCATTGCTTTTAAGGCATGGATGGCGCTGTATTTCTCCAGGGCCTCACTCACCTTTCCTTTGCGACGGATACCGGCGGTATCAATCAAGACATAGCGTTGCTGATCACACATAAAGGGGGTGTCGATACTGTCCCTGGTGGTACCGGCTACCGGATTGGCGACCACCCGTTCATAGCCGAGGATGCGATTCACCAGCGATGACTTGCCGACATTGGGCCGACCAATCAACGCCAACCGCACCTCGGTTTCGACTTCAGGCACCTCGCCCTGCTCGGGGAGAAAGGCCTCCAGGGAATCGATCAATTCCCCGATCCCGCGGCCATGTTCAGCCGATAAAGGGATAAAGGCATCAATACCCAGATTATAAAAATCGACAGTCTCCGCTTCCTGCTTGTCACCATCGACCTTGTTGACGACATAAAGCACCGGCTTTTCAGTGCGCCGCAACATGGCAGCAATTTCTTTGTCTGCCGGGGTCAGTCCATCCCGGGCATCGAGCAGATAAATAATGATATCGGCTTCTGCTACTGCCAGTTGTGACTGTTCGCGCATTTGACAAAGCAGCTGATCAGAAGTTTGCGGCTCGAAACCGCCGGTATCAATCAACAGAAACGGTTTATCATAACGGGTAATTTCAGCGTAATGACGATCACGGGTTACCCCGGGAAAATCTTCAACGATGGCCTTGCGTTGGCCCAGCAGACGGTTAAACAGGGTCGATTTCCCCACATTTGGGCGACCAACAATAGCAACGGTTTTGAGCATAAGGTCTTAATTCAACTTTCACGAGATAAAATAGGACGAAATCAGTCTATTGCTAACGGTTGCTATAGCCGAGTTCGCGCAACATCCGCTCGCTCTGACTCCAGTTTTTATCTACCCGCACAAACAACTCCAGAAATACCCGTACACCCAGCAGACGCTCGATGTCCTGACGCGCCTGCTGACCAAGGCGTTTAATCATCTGCCCGCCCTTACCGACAATAATCTTTTTATGGCTGTCGCGCTCAACATGAATCGTTGCCTGGATAACAACCAGATTCTTCTCGGGTTTTTCTTCGAACTGTTCTACTTTGACCCCGACACCGTAAGGAATTTCGTCACTGGTCTGGCGCATGATTTTTTCGCGAATCATCTCTGCAGCAATAAAACGCTCAGGCAGATCCGTTACCTGATCTTCAGGGTAATAGGGCGGTCCGGGGGGAAGCATGCGGGTTACGGCCTGTAACAGTTCCGGCACACCGTCACCGCTGATCGCTGACAGTGGGATAATCTGGGCAAACTCAAAGGCATTGCTGAATTGCCTGATCTGTTCCAGCAACAATGGCGGAGCAATCTGATCTATCTTGTTGATAACCAGAAAAACCGGGGTATTCAAAGGTTTTAACAGATCAAAGATCGACTTATCCGGTGGACCGGGACGCGACCCCGCTTCGACCAGCAGAAGGATCAGATCAACATCTGAGCAGGCACCTACCGCCTGATCCACCATAAATCGGTTGAGCTTGCCTTGTGGGCGATGAATGCCGGGGGTATCAAGGAACAGAATCTGCGCCTGCAAAGTATTGTGAATACCTAATATCCGGTTGCGCGTGGTCTGAGGTTTGTTCGAGGTAATGGCAATTTTCTGCCCGAGAATCTGGTTAAGCAGGGTTGACTTGCCGACATTAGGCCGCCCGATAAGAGCAACAAATCCCGATACAAATGGTGGATTAACATCATCAGTCATCAACAGCTACTCCTTTAAGCAACGGATGGTCAAGCGCTGCTGCTGCCGCCTGCTGTTCTGCACTTTTCTTGCTGGAACCCCGGCCACGACCTAAAATCCGATTATTAAAATGAACCTCCATAAAGAATATTTTATCATGCTCCGGCCCTTCAATCTGTGACAAACGATATTCAGGCAACTTGTTAAAACGAGACTGCAAACGTTCCTGCAGGCAGGTCTTATGGTCACTGCCGTAGCGCAAGCGGGCTGATGCACCGATGGCTGCAGCAAAATTCTTTTCGACAACCTGTGAGGCAACAGCAAAACCCCCATCGCGGAACACGGCCCCAAACAGTGCCTCAAGGGCATCGGACAACAGACTGGGTTTATTGTAACCCTGATTATTCACCTCTCCCCGCCCCAGGCGCAGACAAGAACCAAGGTTAAGTCCCCGGGCTATCTCAGCCAACCCTTTTTCACAAACAACCTCAGCGCGAATCCTGGTTAAACCCCCTTCGGGAATATCGGGGAAAAGTCGATAGACCAGATCGCTGACCGCCAGCTCAAGCACGGCATCACCGAGAAACTCAAGGCGCTCGTTATGAGCAACGCATTCAAGCTGCTCATTACTGAACGATTTATGGGTTAAGGCCTGGACGATCAAACTGAAATCAGTGAAGGTGTATCCAATTTTTTGCTGTAAGTGCGTATAGTTATCTTCCACTTTGTCTCCGTAAAAAGCCAACAATCAGCGCAGTATAGACAAATCATCGACATAGCACAAATTCTTTTGCGCCCTGGAAACAATCTGTATCCTGCTGAAATTTTTTACCTTTATGGTCATCAAGGGCAGCATTGACGGCCCATTATTGTGAAACAGGGATAGAACTTGAAAACTTGGGGCACGTGAACCATAATGCCCTTCCCTGATTTTAAACGCTAACAGGTTGATATCTTTTCAAGGCACGATCTTATGATCCTGTACTGAACAGCTAAAACATCCCTGTATCAGATCCAGGTCCAACAAGGAAGCATGACAGCGCTAATGACTTTTGACTCCATTATAGGCCATCAGCCACAGATCAAGATATTAAAAGCAGCCATCGAGCACAATCGTGTCGCCCACGCTTATCTTTTTGATGGTCCTGACGGCATCGGCAAAAAGCTGGTTGCGCAAATCTTTGCCCGGATTTTTCTGTGCGAAACAGCTAACGGCTGTGGTCATTGTGCGTCCTGCACTAAAATGGTTGCTCACACCCACCCTGATTTTTTCTCCCTGGAGCCTGATGGAACAGCGATTAAAATCGACCAGATTCGTGCCCTGCAACCACAACTGGCGCTGCGCTCCTTTGCTGGACGGGGGAAGGTGTGCCTGATTGACAGTGCTGAGCTGATGACTCGAGAAGCTGCCAACGCCCTGCTGAAAACCCTTGAGGAACCCACCGCCGGAACCTTGATTATTTTGATCAGCAGTCGACCCGACAGCCTGTTATCAACGATCTGCTCGCGCTGTCAAGAGGTACGCTTCAACCGTCTGCCGAGCCGCGAATTTGCGCATCATCTTGAAAAAACCCTTGTCATCAGCGCTGCAGAAGCGAAGTTACTGGCGGCCGTTGCAGATGGTAGTTTTGAAAAAGCTCTGGGACAGCATCAGGATCTTTACCTGAAAAAACGTGCCGGGCTGATTCAGTCCTTGTCAGCCCTGTCGCCAACAAGTAGTATTCAAACGTTCGAACTGGCGCAAGCCCTTAAAGCAGAAAAAGATATTATTGACGAGATCCTTAACCTGTTCGATATTTTTTTTCGCGATCTGCTGCTCGTTCAACATGGCCAGGCTGAACATCAACTGATCAACCAGGATTTGCTGCCCCTGATTCAACAGCAAAGTCAGCAACTGTCAACGCCGCAATTGCTGACCAAACTCGAGGCCGTGGCACAAGCGCGCAGATATCTGACCCGCAATGTTAATCTGCATCTGGCGCTGGATCATATGCTGATGCAGATTGCCCATGCCTGAACTTACTAGGGACACTTATGACCCAAACGTTAAAACTTGTCAGTGTATCTTTTCACTGTGCAGGAAAAATATTTGATTTTGAAGCTCACGACCTGCAGCTAACATCCGGTGACAAAGTCATTGTTGAAACTGAGCGCGGTCGCGCTCTTGGAACAGTGGTAAGCACTCCGCGTGAGACATCTCCCGCTGAAGCGCCCCCCAAACTCAAATCAGTTCTACGTCTTGCTACTGAAGCTGATCTGGCCATGGCCGCCAGTAACGACGAAAAAGAAAAAGAAGCTGTTGCATATTGTCGAGCGCGCATTCGTCAACGCGGACTCGACATGAAGCTGGTTCGCGCAGAATATCTGTTTGATGGCTCTAAAGTTCTCTTCTACTTTACCGCTGAAGGCCGGATCGATTTTCGTGATCTGGTCCGCGATCTGGCCCAGCAACTGCGCACCCGCATTGAAATGCGTCAGATCGGGGTGCGCGACGAAGCTAAACTGGTAGGTGGCCTCGGCGTATGTGGCCGGGAACTCTGTTGCAGCAGTTACCTGCGCGATTTTGCTCCGGTTTCAGTAAAAATGGCCAAAGCTCAAGGCCTCGCTCTTAATCCGACAAAAATTTCAGGCCAATGTGGCCGGCTGCTGTGCTGCCTTGCCTACGAATATGAAAATTACAACGAGATGCGCAAAAAACTGCCTAAACTCGGCAAAAAAGTCACCTTGACCACTGGTCCTGCTGAAGTGATCTCTCTCGATATCCTGCAACAGTCGGTCACCCTCTCCTGCCCCGGCGGTGAACGTTGTCGCATGCAGATTGAAGCACTGCAGCAAGAGATTGCCCTGGCGGCTAATCCACAACCGGCAGCCAATCAGGAGACACCACCCCAGACCACAGAAAAACCCCAATCGGTTCAGGACAATCAGCCCGCACAAAAAACCAAGAATCAGGCGCGCCGCGCCCGTCAACGGCGGGAACCGACAACCAAAGAAACAACAATAGCGCCGCCCACGACACCCCAGAAGGCTGCACCATCGCCCAATGAAGGGTCACCCCAGGATAAGCCGGCAAAAAAAAGACGGCGGCCAAGGCGACGGTCAAACCGGCCAAAAAATCCGGACAAAACGACAAGCTGATCAACAGGACAATAACCCCCTTCCTCGCGGGAGCGATAAAGAATGGAAAAGACCTTTTACGTTACAACACCGATCTATTACGTAAACGATGTTCCCCACATTGGCCATGCCTACACCACCCTGGCCTGTGACGTAATGGCCCGTTTCAAACGTGCCCGCGGCTATCAGGTAGCTTTTTTAACCGGGACCGATGAGCATGGGCAAAAAGTTGAAGCGGCTGCCAAAACCAATGGTGAGACCCCGCTTGAGCTGGCTGATCGGGTAGTCAAACGTTTTCAGGCACTTTGGGATAAACTCAATATTTCCCATACCGATTTTATTCGTACGACCCAGGAACGTCATAAACACACGGTTCAGGAACAGTTTAAAACCATTGAGGCCAAAGGGGATATCTACCTCGGCGAATACGAAGACTGGTACTGTACCCCCTGTGAAACCTTCTGGACCGAGACCCAGATGATCAACGGCAACTGCCCTGACTGTGGGCGCGCAACCACCAAACTCAAGGAAGAATCCTATTTTTTTCGCATGAGCAAATATCAGGAGCAACTGCTGGCCCATATCGAGGCCAACCCTGATTTCATTCAACCCAAATCGCGCCGCAACGAAATTTTAAGCTTTGTTCGCGAAGGTCTGCGTGACCTCTCGATTTCCCGCACCTCTTTTTCCTGGGGAATTCCGGTGCCCGGCAACGAAAAGCACGTTATTTATGTGTGGTTTGACGCCCTCACCAACTATATTTCCGCCTTGGGCTATCCCGAGGATCAAAACCAGCTGTTTGCCACCTTCTGGCCGGCTGTTCATGTCATTGGCAAGGACATCCTGCGCTTTCATACTGTCTATTGGCCAACCTTCCTGATGGCGGCCGGGCTCCCTTTACCCCGGCAGATTTTCGCCCACGGCTGGTGGACGGTTGAAGGACAGAAGATGAGCAAGAGCCTGCGCAATGTGGTCGAACCCCACATGCTGGCCGATACCTACGGCGTCGACACCATTCGCTACTTTTTATTGCGCGAAGTTCCCTTCGGACTGGATGGTGATTTTTCCCACAGCGCCTTGATCGGCCGTATCAACTCCGATCTGGCCAACGATCTTGGCAACCTGGTCAGTCGCTCTACCGCCATGCTCGGTAAATACTTCGATGGCACCTTGCCGCAACCAGGCATGGCAGAGACCATCGATGATAAATTTGTTGCCCTGTTCACCGAGACCGTGACCAAATCCGACACCCTGCTCAACGAAATGGCCTTTAACAAGGCATTGATTGCCATCTGGGAACTGATTTCAGCCGGCAACAAGTATATTGATGATACCGCCCCCTGGACCCTGGCTAAAGATCCGGCACAGCGGCAACGGCTGGCAACTGTTATATATAATCTGGTTGATTCATTACGAGTGATTGCGTTACTCATTACCCCATTCATGCCTGAGACCGCTGAAAAAATTCTAACCCTGCTTGGGCGCGATAGCAGTTCCCTGCACAGCGAGGAATTTGATTTTTCCCTGCGCCTGAACCCTGGAACCACTATTGAAAAAGCAACACCGATGTTCCCACGCATCGAAACCCAGTAACTTTTATTCCAACCAGTTGAGCCCTACGGGGTTTTGACGCACCATTACATTACTGATTGAGCAATAAAACATGATTGACGCTACACCCAAACTGGTCGACAGCCACGCGCACCTCGACAACAGTCGCTTTACTGAAGATCTGGAACAGGTCATCCTCGCTGCACAGACCGCTGGCGTGCGCTATATCCTCTCTATCGGCTGTGATCTGCAAAGCTCAATCACCAATGTCGATCTGGCCTCCCGCTATGAACCACTGTACGCGGCTGTCGGCTTTCATCCACATGATGCCACACAACTTGATGACAGCGCCCTGACGCAATTACGCCAGCTGGTACAACAGCCTAAAGTTGTTGCGATTGGAGAAATCGGTCTCGATTATTACCGAAATCGTGCACCTCATGATATCCAGCAACAGGCTTTTCGCCGTCAGATCCATCTCGCCAGAGAGATGGGCAAGCCGGTCATCATTCATGACCGCGACGCCCATGAGGACGTTTTGACCATTCTTGCTGAAGAAAAAGCTTCTGAAGTGGGTGGTGTCCTGCACTGTTTCAGCGGCGATCCGGCAATGGCGCACAAGTGTATTGATATGGGCTTTTATCTGTCTTTTACCGGAACGATTACCTATCCAAAGAATGAAGATGTCCGCGCCATGTTACGCCGGTTGCCATTAGAGCGGATTCTTCTTGAGACTGACTGCCCTTATCTGGCGCCTCAACCATACCGTGGCAAACGTAATGAGCCCGCTTACCTGCTTCACACCGCCGAAACCCTTGCTGAGGTTAAGGGTCTGAAGTTGGCAGATGTTGCCCGTATCACCAGTCGCAACTGTTACGATCTGTTTGGCATCGGCACGATGGAAAGCGCTGCAACCATCGCCTATCAGATACGCGATTCGCTCTACCTCAATATCACTAACCGCTGTACCAACAGCTGTATCTTCTGCGCTAAATTCAACGATTTTGTGGTCAAAGGACATGAACTCAAACTTGATCACGAACCGGATGTCGATGAAGTGATGGCGGCCATTGGTGATCCGACTCCTTATCGCGAGATTGTTTTCTGTGGTTATGGCGAACCGCTGTTGCGTCTCGATCTGATCCGGGTCGTAGCACGGCGTCTTAAAGAACAAGGTTGCCGCATCCGTATCAACACCGATGGTCAGGCCAACCTGGTGCACGGCCGTAACATCTTGCCGGAGCTTGAAGGATTGGTTGACGCCATCTCGGTATCACTCAATGCTGCTGATGCGACAACCTATCAGAATCTCTGCCAATCCCGCTTTGGAGAAGAATCGTTTGCCGCTGTTACCGATTTTCTGCGCCTGGCCAAAGACCATATTCCTGAGGTAACCGCGACAATGGTGTCCTATCCGGGGATCGATATCGCAGCGTGCAAAGCTTTGGCACACAAGCTTGGGGTTGCATTTCGAGTTCGTGAATACAACGAAGTTGGATAATCAGGGGGTCTCAATATGAACGAAAATCACCAATATCAGTATGACCTGTTTGTCATTGGTGCCGGCTCAGGCGGCGTCAGGGCCGCCCGCATGGCTGCCGCTATGGGAGTGCGCGTTGCCGTTGCTGAGCAGGATCGCGCCGGCGGCACCTGTGTCAATCTGGGCTGTGTTCCGAAAAAGCTCTATGTCCATGCAGCCGAATATGGCTCCGCTTTTGCCCAGGCTGCCGGTTTTGGTTTTAGCAGCCAACGTCCCCCCTTTGACTGGCAAAGTCTGCAACAGAACAAGGACCAGGTTATTGCCAGGTCCAATCGCGCCCTCGAGGGAATGTTAGGTAAAGCCGGAGCAACACTGATCAGGGGCAAGGCAACCATTAGCGGCAGACACGAGGTGACGGTAGCAGATACCCGCTACAGCGCTGAACGCATCCTGATTACCACCGGCGCTCGTCCCTACGTACCGGAGTTTCCGGGCAGCGACTTGATGATCATATCCGATGAAGTATTTGCCCTGCCAACCCTGCCGAACCGCGCCCTGATTGTTGGTGGCGGCTATATTGCAACAGAATTTGCCGGTATCTTCCATGGTCTCGGGGTTGCGGTTAGCCAGGCCTATCGGGGTGAGCTGTTTCTGCGTGGTTTTGATAAGGAAATTTGCAGCTACGTCGCTGACCACATGCGCAAGAAAAAGATCGATCTGCGTTTTAATTGTCAGCCCCGACGGATAGAAAAAAACCCCGACGGCTCACTGCAGGTAATCTTTACCGATAACTCTACCCTTGAAACCGATATGGTTCTGGTGGCGACCGGTCGCCGGCCTAACACCGCTCACATTGGCCTAGAAGAGGTAGGAGTAGAACTCGACGAGCGCGGCGCGATCAAGGTGAATGAAGAATTTCAGACCAAAGTGCCGTCCATCTATGCCCTGGGCGATGTCATCGACCGCCTGCAACTGACCCCTGTCGCTCTGGCCGAAGCCATGAATCTGGTGGATCGCCTGTACCGTGGCCACAAGACCTGTTTAAGCTACGAGTTGATCCCCAGTGCGGTTTTCAGTTCGCCCAACATCGGCACCGTCGGTCTCACCGAGGAAGAGGCAAGCGAACACTACCCGCGGATCGACATCTTCACCACCGAGTTCCGCTCTCTCAAGCAGGCCCTGGCTGACACAACCGAACGCTGTCTGATGAAACTGATTGTTGACGCAGACAGTGATCGGGTAGTCGGCGCCCATATGGCCGGGGAAGGTGCCGGTGAGATAATCCAGGGGATCGCCGTGGCCCTGAAAGCAGGAGCGAGCAAAGCGATTTTCGATCAGACCATCGGCATTCATCCAACCAGTGCTGAAGAATTCGTCACCATGCGCAGCAAAACCCGTTCCGTCACCAGATGAAACAAAGCAGCCGGGAGTTGTGACTCGCGGCTGCTTTGATCTTACTTAAAATCCTGTTGCGTTTGCGCCGCCTACAACTACTGAGCACGCAAGCGCTTCAAGGTATTATCCAACAGCTTTTTCATTGACTCTTTGCTTTCCCCCTCAACCTCCGGCAACAACTTTTCCAGCAAGCGGTCCGATGCCTCGGATCCGGCCTGGTCAAGGGCCTGCTGCTCCAGCGCCCCGGTATCGAATCGAACCTGCGGGCTGGTGACACTGCCGGCGATTTCCAACGGCAATACTCCCCAGCCGCTGCTGTCAACAAACGCCTGCTTTAAACGCTCAGAAGCTCCCATGCGGCTGAGAATCTCAGGTGCCAGCCGGGTGGCCAACGACAGGTTGATCGAGCCATCAACACCAATACTCCCTTTCGGGGTCATTTTCACCTGTTTGCTATCGAGGTGACCATCAATCAATGCTTTACCATCCTTAAGGCGATAGGTAGCCTGAAAATCACGGAATGAGGGGTTTTTAAGATCCGGGCTGTCCAGAAACCAGGAAACCTGATCAAGCAAGGCAAAACCACTGAACGCCCCCTGAGACAACTGGATTTCTCCCTCCAGTTGCAGTGCCTTGAGCAAATTATCTGTCACGGTACCGCGACCGGAAAAACTGTTGACCCAGTTGACCTGCCCGCTAATGCTCTGGCCGGCCGCTGGGAAAAATCCACTAACCAGAGTGGCCAGATCGGGTTGGGTCACTACTGCCTGTCCCTCGTAGCCAAAACCGGCGATCCCCAGATCGACAGAGGAATCCAGAGTGAATTGTCCTTCGCCAATGCGGCCCCTCAGGGGTGAAATGATCACCCGGTCATCTTTCAAGCTGATCGCTGCATTGACTTGTGACATCGTCAGTTGACGGTAAACCAAGCGATCGACCGTTGCCGTCCCGGTAATATCAAAGGGCAGATCGAAAGGACCGAGTTCCTGCGCCGGCAATGAGTCAGTTGCTGGAGAATCGGAGGACCGGGAACGCTCATGATCTGCCGGAAGAAGTCGGTTCAGATTCAATTCCCGCGACTTAAGGGCAAATGTACCATTGACCGGTGGCGTCATAAGATTCGTCAGGTTAAAAACCAGCTGCGCTTGCTGATCTCCCCCTTTAAGAAGCAGATTATCCGAGCTTAGCCGGTTCTGCGTGAAATCGATATCACCATTTAAGCCGGTACGCAGATGACCTAGCGTTGCCTGAACCTGTTTAAGGCTGATGCGGGCCGAATGAACCAGCTTATCAGAAGCACTTATTGGTCCCAACAGACGTAAGCCGACAGTCAATTCTCCCGCCGGGCTGTAGGGTTGCAATTGCCGGGTGAGATTTTGCGGCAGACTTTGGATGCTGTGGCGCAGGTCAGCCTTATCAAGAACGACCTGAAGATCAAGCTGGGGACTGGCACCGGCCAGGTCAATATTCCCCTCCAAGGTGGTTTTAATGTCATTGTAATTCAACAATGCGGTCGAGATATCGAGCAATTGCCGAGGGATATCGTAACGAATTGAATAATCTGTTGCCAAACGGACCCCGCGCAACGGCAAATCCGGTAGTTCGCGCAGCATGATATCAACCTGATCCAGGACTATTTTACCACGTGAAAGCAGACGCTCAGGGCTCCAATCGAGGTCAAGATTGACCTCCAGTTGCGCACTGCCCAACGGACCTGGAAGCTGGTTGCGGTAGTAGGGAGCGAAGGGAACCAGATCAAGAGGAGTCACACGCAACGCCGCATTACCGGTTTGACGGGCCAAGTCGACCTGTGCCGACAGATGAACCTCTGATTGATTCAATACCATGGAAATATCAAGGGGGAATCCCCCATTAAAAGAAATGTCTTTAGCTTTTAAGTTCAGGTTACTGAAACTGTAGCGAAACGGAGCGGTAGGATTAATAAAGCGATCGATAAAAAGAATCTGACCGTTACGGATGTTAATGCGCCGGATCAGTAGCTCAAACGGAGCGTTATTAGTGCTACGCGTAGTAGCATCCGGATCACTGTCTGTTTGGGTCTGTTGCTGGTGTTCACTTAACAGGTTGGAATAATTGAAACGACCATCAGGATAACGGATGATGGTGATGTCCGGTTCATCCAGGAGGATTTCGCTAATATCCAGTTGCCCTTTCAGTAACGGCCAGAGTCGATAACTCAGGTGCGCGGTTCCCACAGCGATAAACAGATCAGAACTATCGGCTTCCTCTACACCCAGATCACTTATTGTCACGCCGGAAAAAATACCGATGTCAATGTCACCAATGGTGACGGTACGCCCAAGCTGTTTTTCCACCATCGGTAAAAACGTCGAACGAACCCGCTGTGGCGTTAATTGGGTTTGTATCAGAATAGCCAGAGCCGCTAATAAAATACTGAGGATAGCGACAACAATCAAAAAAAACCTGACTATTCCAGACATTGACTCACTCCAAACTTATTAAGAATATATTAATTTCAGTATCTGTGATCAGTACCTGTTGAGTCAATTAAAACCTGCATAAGTTAGATAAATTTACCAAAAGACCGAAAAACTGACCTGACAGGTTAGAGAACACCAAATTGTTTAAATCATCATCATATTTATCTCTTCTGCTCTTAAGGCGAGCAGTTTACTTAAATGTTTTCGGATGAGAAATTAATATTAGAATTATTTACTTTTTCTGGCGGCATCAATAGATTGGATAAAACTTTAACAAATAATATGAGGGTACGCATGAAGAGAGTTAAGCATTCGCTGCTGGTCGATGTTGGTTGGTGTGAATGGGTTGCCTTTCCGCAACTTAAAATACCGGCGATTGAGGCGCAAATCGACATGAACAGCCAGATATCCCTGCTGCATATTTTTGACTTTACTACATTTAAGGAAGGCGAGGATTTGCTGATCAGCTTTGGTGTTAATCCGGTCCAGAAAAATACCGACATCGAAGTTTACTCTGTAGCAACAGCAAAAAATCGCCGCCTGCTAACCGTAGCAGATGGCACCAGACATTGGTGTTACAGTATTGAAACTGAACTGCGTATTGGATCGATGAAAAAAAACGTGGAATTGTACCTGGTCAAAGACCCATCCTCCACCTTTCGCCTGCACCTGGCATCACAGGCCATGAAAAAACTCGTCAACATCGACCCGCGACAACGCTACATGACCGGCAATCTACTCAGCCCTGCCACCATCGGCGCACTTTAAATCCAAATTCGCCGACGGGGACTCCGGATAAAACGCTCTGGACCTCAAGCAAGCCGGCAGCTTGGAGCCATCAGGGTGAAAATCAACCTGCTGCGGTATCAATCTCCAGCCAACCATCGACCAATGGAAAATATAAGGCAGCTTTGGTTGGATGATCAGGGTCAAGGCGCTGCATCAGTTCTGCATATATCTGCAGTTGCGGTTGATAGCGGGCTCCTTCACGCTGATAAAAATCTTCCAGTTTTTCACCCGGAGCTGGTGTACTGGTTTTATAATCAACCACCCAACGTAAGCCGTCAGTGACAAAGGTCCGGTCAATTACCGCATGGATCAACTGCTCATCTTTAAGACCACTTAAAGGCAACTCTGCGGCCTGGTCAAGGTAGGTGGCCAATAACCATTTTCCACGTGAACTTGCCAATGTTCGGTCAACTGCCTCAAGTACCTTCTGTGTCGCTTCGGCCAGATCTTTTTGCCTGACGCCTGAAGCGCGTAACGATTGCTGGATTTCCGCTATCCGTTGAACCTCTTTCACATCGTTCCAGACACCGCTACCAGCCTGGATAATTCGTTCAAAAATCTGATGAACCAGGGTGCCGACGTGGCGATGCAGCGATTTTTCCCAGCCACTATACAGGTTATCAACCAGGCTCTCATCAGCAGGCGTTGAAGCCGTTTTTTCGGCAGGCAAAGAGACCAGAGGAACAACCCCGGTTTGTGGTAATTTCCACGAGCTCTTCAAACGTTGAAGCCTGACTAACTGATCTTCAGCCATGCCCATATCTGTCGATGGTTCAAGTTGTTGATAGGCATGGCTAACCTGGGGCCAGAGTTTTTCCAGCAAGGATCCGCTCGCCGGTTGCAACTCTCCATGTTGATCAGACTGCGCGTGTCCCAGCAGATGCAGATGACGGATGGCCCTGGTGGTTGCAACATATAAAAGCCGCGCATTTTCAAAATCGTTCTTATTCGCCTCCAGATGGGCCACCAACTGGTAAACCAGGTCTTTTTCCCGGCTGCCACGGGCACTGACCGGAGCCAGTAGCAGACCATGTTCCGGATGCTCAAGCCAGCGCAACAAAGGTGCGTCGGAAGTGCGGGTTTTCTTTCCCAGTCCGGGCAGAATGACAGTATCAAACTGCAAGCCTTTGGCTTTATGGATCGTCATGATCTGGAGGTTACCACTTGAGCGACTGTCGGGTGGCGAATAGAGCTGTTGTAAACGCCGAGTCAATTGTTCCATATCTACGAGATCGCCCCCCTGATCAAGCTCTTCAAGCAGCGTGAAAACCAGATTGACATCTGTCATCACATTTTCTCCCAACCCCACCGGGCCACCAAGAGCAACCCAGCAACCTTCAACCAGATCGCGCAGCGGCAACTGGGATCGGACTTTCATCCCCCGCTGGAGAATAGGCCAAACCCGCTCAAGACGGCGGCGGCCATCGTCGCTTAAGCGCGCAATGACGTTCATATCTGCCAACCTGGAGGGAATGGTGCGTTCATGCGGATCTTCACAGAGAGGGTGCAGATCGTTCAGGGTCAGGCCACACCAGGGCGCCCTGAGAATCGCGCTCCAGGCAAGGCGATCGCCTCGATGAAGCAGGGCACGGGTCAAGTGAACAATATCAAGCACTGCCGGACGAGCTTCAAGTCGGTCAATATCTTTGGCCTGGTAGTCGATATTGCGCTGACGCAACAACGGCAACAACCGTTGCAGATGGTTACGACCACGCACCAGGACAGCAATGGTCTGCTGCGAATCCTGGGCCTGTGCAGCCTCAATAATAGCAACAATCCGCTCAGCTTCCGCAACATCATCGACGGCAGCGAAGGGGTGTATATGGACCGCGTCGCCGGCCAGAGCTGGTTTGACGGCCTGGGCGGTTGCCACCGGCACGGCACCGGTAGTGACATCCATGCGGGCCGGGAAGATGGTGGTAAAAGTTTGATTGACCCAGTCGACTATCCCTTGTTGTGAACGGAAATTACAGCAGAGGCGCAAGGGGATCAGCGGCACATCGGCGTTGCCGAAAGACCCTTTAAAACTATGGAGAAACAGCCCGACCTCGGCTTCACGGAAGCGATAAATCGATTGCATTGGATCCCCGACCAGAAACAGGGTGCGACCATCTCCTGCGGTCCAGCCTGTGGTCAAGGTACTGAACAACTGATACTGCAAGCGCGATGTATCCTGAAACTCATCTACCAGAATATGCTGCAACTGATAGTCCAGCTGTAACAGCAACTCACTTGGATTATCAGCACCCCCCAGGGCCTGATTCGCCTTCAGAGCAATCTCGGAAAAATCAGCCTGACCACGGGAGCGAAACACCAGCCACAGCTGTGCCACCAGACGTGGCAACAGGTCAAACAAGGCATCCAGCAGCTGCCATTGTTTGACGCTGTAGAGCTGTTGCGGCAGGGAACGCAGTTGCAGGAAAGCATCGACCAGATCAGGGACCCGTTCAACCTGTTGCAACAGGTTGATCATTCTCTGCTTGCTAGCCTGGTAGTGATTTCCTGCAGGAAAGCCAATATTTTTGTTCAACGATTTTCTTAAGGTGCCCGAGCTGGTCAACAGCAAATCGGCAAGGCCACACCACAAAGACACATGTGCCACAGTGGCCGGCGGCAAGACATCCTGTCCACGCCAACGGGCAATGGCGGAATCGTCAGGGCAGTGGTGAGCGGCAAAATCAACACAGGCCAGCAGTTCGGTTACAAGCGGAGCCGGGACACTCTGACGGGCGCGCTCCAGATGTTCGTTACAGATGCGTTCAAGGCCGGCATTAAGCTCACGGTGGAGCTGGTCTTTATCATTGACTAAGTGTCTGAGCCACTGATCGCGGCGGCCGAGAAGGCTGACGAGCATGCGCTGCACGACGGCCATGTCGTTATCCAGATGTTCAAGGACAATTTTCAAGGCGTCGCTGACCGGGCCCGGCTGTTCCAGTTGCGCAAGGAGCTGGGTAACTGCCGCCTCGTAAAGTTCCGACGCGTCATCACTCATCTCCGGCATGCCACCAAAGCGCGTGACCCAGGGCATCTTGCGAACGATGGTGGCACAGAAGCTGTCAATCGTCTGAATCGCCAACTGGGCAGGATTCAGCAACAGACTCTCCCCCTGGCGTTCCAGGGCCTGACGCGCCAGACGCCAGGTCAGGGCCTCATGCTCCGCCTGTGGTTGAGGTGCGGTCCTGGCCTGGGCCAGGGCATCAAGCAAACGCCGGCGCATTTCAGCGGCAGCCTTATTGGTAAAAGTGATCGCCAGAATCTGTTGAGGTTTGTCAACCACGGCCAGCAATGACAGCAAGCGCTGGATCAACAGTTCGGTTTTCCCTGAACCGGCTGGGGCCTGGACAATGCAAGACATATTGGTGTCGATGGCCTGGAGGCGCTGTTGTTGGTCGGCACTACTCATCGCTCCCCTCCTCTTCAATATCGCCGATGCGACACAGGCCGGGCAGATCACAATAACGACAGCTCCTAAGGAGATCGAAAGGTTTGACAGCAGCAACTCCGGCAGAAAAATCGGTCGCAAGTTGATCGAGTTGCCGATGCCAGAAATCTATCAGGGTGGTCCAGTCGCTGACACCAACCTCCCGGGCCTTTGGCAACGTTGCCACTGAGCGCACTTTTGTTAGCAGATCGTCCTCAGAGGTGATACCCTTTAACCGACACTGACCAGCCTTGACCAGCGCGACCACAATCCCCTGAATCTGGTCGCTCTTTTCGTCTCCGACAACGGCATAACTCGGCAATTGTGGTTCAATTAATGGTTCGGCTAGAAAGTCGGCAATATTCATAGCGCTGCCGGTTTTATAATCAATAATAATCCGCCCGCCTCCGACCAACTCATCGACACGATCAACCGTCAAGGTCAACTCTAACGGACCAATATTGGCCTGAAGACTCTGTTCAATCTGGACAACCGTGAAGGGATCACGCCGGCCCTCGATGTTTTCAAGCCATTCACTCACCAGTCTGACCAGACGCTGTTTTTCCAACAGATAAAGCTGTTGATGAAGGTCAGGTTCTGCGGCTAATCCGGTCGCCATGGCTTTGTCAACTGCCATGTTAATTTCCTCTTGTACCTGAGCATCTTTCAATTGCAGATAATGGTGTTGGCTGCCCCAGCGTTGCCACACCTCCTGCAGGACCAGATGCAGCAGATTGCCGCGGACCAGAGGAGAGAGCCCTGTAACAGCCTGATCAAAACGGCGCACCGCCAAACGATGATGAAAAAAAGCACGAAAAGGACAATGGGCCTGATCCTGCAGCAAACGGGTGCCACCGCTGGAATGGTGGCTTGACAATGGCGGTCCCTGGTCATCCTGCCAGGATTCGAGCTCTGCACCCATGGTTTGCATCAGGTAGGGCAAATCGGCATCTTCAGCCAGGGACAGAGTGTCAACCAGATCAATGTCCTCGATTAAAGGGCTAGGACTCAGGTCGGTATCGCCTGTACGGAGGGGATAGCTGAAAACAATATTGTCGGCAGCGCAGCGCAGACGCGATAATACCTGTCCGGCAAACTCCAGTTCACGGGCAAAACCGGCATGCGGCATCTGCAATTCATCCTGCAAACGAAAAGGGATGAAGGGGTTGGGACGTGGATAAGCCGGCAAGGTAGTGGCATCCAATCCCATCACCCAGAGATGATCAAATTGCAGCCCGGACGATTCCAGCAGTCCGACCACCTGCACCGGTCCGCTCGTACGTTGCGGCTGAAATTCGGTCTCGCTGGCGATTCTGCGTAGTATCCGTAATGCTCGACTGCGTTCGAGCGCTTTCGCGGTTGGATCAACCGCGGCAAAGCGGCTCAGAACCTTGTCGTACCAGGCAGTTACCGCTTGATAACTGACGCTCGATAAAGGGGCTCCTTGGGGCCAGCCACAGGATTTGAGCTCTGCAGCGAATAGATCGGCCCACTCTTCTGCCGTCACCGCACGCTGATGAATACTCATCTGAGCAGACAGCAAACCCTCAAAAATGGCCAGACCGCCAAATCTCTTCACCAGGCGCAGCAAGGCAGCAAGGCTGAACTGTTGCTGTTGAAATGACCTCAAACGCCGGTCAAACAGGGCGCGGCGATCTGCCTCCTGCTGACTGCCGTTGATAAAAGGAGTTCGTAACAGGCAAGATATCCGATCCATCGTCATCTGTGGCTGGACATCCAGACACGCCAGGGCGGCAGCAATAACCCCCTGTTGTGCCAGGGGTGAGCCGAGAGACAGTCCAAACAAGCTGGTTTCGTCAAATTTTACTGCCGCCAGCGGATCAATCTGTTGTCTTAGGACACGCTCAATCTGAGCCCGTCGGCGCTGCAAGTCGGGGACAACAACGCCAATGGAGCAAGCCCCCTGATCCAGCAAAAAACGTACCCAACGTGCCATTCGCAGGGTTTCATCATCTTCATCAGCAGCGGCAAAACGTCCAACTTGCCCCTCTGCGCTCTGACTCATATCAAGTTCACGACATGAAAATCCATGCTCATCCATCAGCGCTTTAAGTTTGGTGACCCCAGGTGGCAGCTGATCAAAACCAACCAGCAGTATGCTTGGCGGCAAGGGCAATTGCTTTTTGGCAAATGCGTCAACAACCCGGGTTGACAGCCCTCCCTCATCGAGCCACTGGCGCTCTTCACACAAATGCAAATACTGACTGCGCCAGTCACAAAACATTTGCTGGTCGACAGTTAAATAACCCCTCTCTAAAATCAGATCGTACTCAGATAACAAATTATGGGCACGCACCGCCGTGTCCGTGGTGCGATCAAGATTCATCAGCTCCAGAGCTGAGCCACGGGTTGCAGAGGAAATGCAATTTTCCCACAAGTGATGTTGCTGATAAGCGCTCAGCAGGCGACCACTTTCGCCAAGCCTGTCTAAGCACTGCTGCAACCAGGCTGTATAGGGGAAAATACACGCAGCCGGCCATACCAGAATCCCCTTCTTGGCCATAGAGTGATCATAAACCGTACGCAGATGGCGGAACAGGCGTTTGTTTGCCGTCAAAACGACTGCGCCCTCTTCAGCAGCGGCAATAACCTGCTGCGCAAGACTGTTGACCATGATAGCTCTTTCGAAACAAAAAGGAATAACAGGGATAATCAGGCAGAATGTGACTTGCCAGAATTACCACATAACAGACAAGGATTCAAACCTGGATGATCTCGACGACAACTAGGCCACTGTGATTTTCACTACTTTTACAGCTTCATTTTCGTTACAATGAGGTAGTTTTTTTTGATGGAGGATATAATCGAAACGGCGGTTCGTCATTGATCAGCATATTCACTGGTGTCCGTCCATAAACTCATTGAATGAGCAGGCGAACGAAAACAATGGATATCGAACAGACAGACTATGAATTAACACCGCAAACCACCCTCATTCGCGGCTTCTGGATTGATCTTGGTAGCCGAGTTGAAAAGGATTCAGGCTGGATGCGGATTGAGTGGCTCATCGCCAATCGCCTGGAGCTGGTCAAACAAGGGAATACCGATGTAGGAATGCTGTACCGTTACCCGGCTGACAACAGTCTCTGGCATTATTGGCTGGTTGCCCCGCAGATGGCCGGTGGCGGCCCCCCTGCCCTGGAAAAAATCAGTACCGAGCAGGCGGCAACAATCTTCAGCTAACGGCAAGCTATCAACCACTCGCACAGGATAAATAGCCTGTCGATCAGCTAAGAGGTTTTCTCTATAGTAACGGCGTGGTCGTTCTTTTTACCCACGTCAGAAAAGAAGAGTTCATGAAAACGACTAACCTGATTATCTATTTCCTGCTGGCTGTGATTATTGCTTTTGGCTTGTCGATCTATTTTCACAGTCGCGTCGATGATGTCATAGTCAGTGATCCAGTTATTCCGGACCCCCTGCAGGAACCACTCAAACGCCCGGTGGTACGCTATCCCGTTCCAGATAGCGTACCGGCACCACCCCCTGCAGAACAACCACCGATTGCAGAGGTCACGCCAACACCGTTGAATGACCCTCTCGGCGATTTGCCAGAAACTCTGCCTGCCATTGAGCAAAGTGACGCCTTGGTCGATCAGGCATTGACCGGCCTGCTCGGCAGTCGTGATTTCAGTAATCTGGTGATCGTGAACAGCTTTATCCAGCGGCTGGTACTGACCATCAACAACCTGCCTGAGAGAAAGCTGCCGTTGGCTCACATCCCCTTTGAATTTCCTGAAGGTAGCTTTGCTGCGGTGGGAGAGGAAGAGAGTTTGCAGATTTCTCCAGAAAACTACCAGCGTTATACGCCTTATCTGGATCTGCTGGAGAATACCAACCCTGATACGGTGATCAGAGTCTATGTTTATCTTTATCCTTTGCTGCAAACGGCTTATCAACAGCTGGGCTACCCTAACGCCTATTTCAATGATCGGCTGGTTTACGTGCTTGCCCATCTTCTGGAAACACCGAACCCTGATGACCCGCTGGTGCTGGAGCGTCCCTCGGTTAGCTACATCTACGCCGATCCGACCCTGGAAAACCTGTCTGCCGGACAAAAAATTCTTTTACGCATGGGCAAGGAGCAGCGTACCCGTGTTATGTCGGTGTTACGCAATTATCAATTCCGCCTGACCCGCCTACTTCCGTAACCAAGCAGCCGAACCCATAGATACAGGCTCAAAAACCTTAGTGCATTTTGCGACGCTCGGGCCCAGGATAGTCAACTCTTGGTTTACTGCGAACCGGATCGACTCCGACATAGGCCCATCCTTCTCCACGCTGAAACTTGATGATCATTTCTTCTTCAATAAGAACTTGCAGGCTGAGTGGATCAACCTGATCCATCATTCCATCTTCATAAACGACCGGCACACTCAGCATAATAATCCTCCACCTGTTAGTATGTCTGGTGAAATTATAACAGATTTTATTAGATCCATACTACGTCCTGCGGTTTCATTATCATCATTTACAGCATGACCGGTTTACCTTGACACTTTTGACAGATAACGCATAATAATTGATTGTAAACATTGTCATGGTGTTTTTTTTGCCATGACCAAAAGACATAGAACGCAACTGAAGACTAACACTTTTCGAATTATTTTTTATACGGAGGATCAAGCAGTTATGAAGCGCATATTACTCTTTATTGGAACCAACCTGGCAATTATTTTTGTTTTGAGCATTGTCTTGAATCTACTTGGAGTGGACAGCATGCTGGATGAGCAGGGTGTCGGTCTTGATATGACCAATCTGCTCATTTTTGCCTCGGTATTCGGTTTTGGTGGTTCCTTTATCTCCCTGGCCATATCCAAATTTGTCGCCAAACGGATGACCGGTGCCAAAGTAATTACCACCCCCAGCAATGATGCTGAAGCCTGGTTATTACAAACGGTGAAGCAACAGGCAGAGATTGCCGGCATCGGCATGCCGGAAGTAGCAATTTATAGCGCTCCCGAAATTAATGCCTTTGCTACCGGCATGCGCCGCAACAGCGCCCTGGTGGCAGTCAGCGCCGGCCTTTTGCAGTCCATGACCCGTGACGAAGCAGAAGCCGTTCTGGCGCACGAGGTCAGTCATGTTGCCAACGGCGACATGGTCACTCTGGCGTTGGTCCAGGGGGTGGTGAATACCTTTGTTATTGTCTTGTCACGGGTTGTTGGCCACCTGGTCGATCGCGTGGTATTTAAAACTGAACGCGGCCACGGTCCTGCTTTTTTTATCACCTCGATCATTGCCCAGATTGTTTTCGGTATCCTGGCCAGCGTGATCGTTTTCTGGTTCAGTCGCCAACGGGAATTCCGTGCGGATGCGGGAGCGGCACGTTTATCAGGCCGTGAAAAAATGATTGCAGCACTGGAAAAACTCAAGCGCAACAGCAATCAGCCGCAATTGCCGGAGCAGATGGCCGCATTTGGTATTTCCGGCGTCAAAGGGCAAGGAATCAAGCGTCTGTTCACGACTCACCCGCCCCTCGAAGAGCGCATCGAAGCCCTTAAGCGCATGGCATAATGACAACACCCCCTGCAATGCTATAGCATACAGATAACCCGGAGTTTTTTTCAGGTTGTCTGTATGTTTTCTACGAACCATAAACTCCATGACGAGATGTCCGACGATGCCGGTGAAAATCATTTTATCAGCCGTTCTTGGTCTTCTGCTGACGGTCTCTTCGCCGCTGACCGTTGCTGCTGAGGTCATCTCGCCAAAGCTTCAATCAGTACTGGATCAGAACTCTGCAAAATCTATTTCGGTCATTGTGACCTTAACGACCGATGAAAACCCGGTCATGCTCGCCAGAAGATTGGGGCCACGACAACGTAGCCTGATCGTCAAGGAGTTGAAATCTGCCTCCGAGAGGAGCCGTAAGCCACTCCAGCAGTTTTTAAACCAGCGCAACCTCACATCGTCCCGCCCTTTATGGCTTGTCAACGGCATGGCATTGACTGTCGCGCCTGAACTTCTCGCCGAATTAGCCTCATTGCCTTACGTACAGGCAATCACCCTTGATGAAGAAATTCAACTACCCTCAAATCTTGAGACTGACACCAGCTTGCCGGAATGGAATATTGAACAAACCGGTGCGCCGTTGCTGTGGCAACGAAACTACGATGGCAGGGATATCACTATTGCCGTCCTTGACTCAGGCGTCAATATTGATCATCCGGATCTGGCTGGGAGGTGGCGTGGTGAGGACGGGGACTGGTTCGATCCTTATGATGGCAGCACTGCACCCTATGATTTTGGCGAGTACCATGGTACCAGCGTTGCCAGCATTGCCCTTGGCGGCAATCACAGTGGCAGCGCGATTGGCATGGCTCCCGGAGCCAGCCTGATTGCAGCAAAATTATTTCGTGACGATGGCACCGGAAATCTCTCCTATATCATTGAGGCTTTGCAGTGGGTACTAAGTCCAGGCGGCAATCCGGAGCGGGCACCGGCAGTCATTAACAACTCCTGGGGGTTTGATGATGAAGCAGGAAACTGTTTGTCTACCTTTGGTTCCGGGAGCACTACCTATCATTTGCGTACGGCCATCCAAACCATTAAAGCCGCCGGAATCTTCGTTGTTTCTGCAGCCGGCAATAACGGGCCGGATGCAGCAACCAGCATCAGTCCTGCCAACTATCCTGAAAGCTTTTCCGTCGGAGCAACCTGGCCGGACAGCACTATCGCCGAGTTCAGTTCGCGCGGGCCATCTGCCTGTCCGGAGGACTTCACTTACCCTGATCTGGCAGCTCCCGGCATAATGATCAAAGCGGCAGCAAGCGGTAGCGGGGATGACACATCCTATCAGCTAGTGTCAGGCACTTCTTTTTCTGCTCCTCATGTTACCGGCGCTGTAGCGTTGCTGCTGAGTGCCGCAAACAGTCTTAGTCTTAGCCTTGGCGTAACTGAAATTGACATGGCACTGAAATATTCCGCAATCGATTTTGGCCCTTCAGGGGTAGATGATGCTTATGGTTTCGGACTTCTCAATGTGGCTAACGCTCTGGACCTTATTGAAAATAACCTATTACCCGATATTAATGGCAATACCCCACCCTCACCACCACGAACCATCGAACCGACAGCGGATAGCCTTTTCTCTACAACCGACACCATTACCCTGGCCTGGGAAGAATCAACAGATCAAGACGGCGATGAACTTAATTATGTTGTCGTTGTTGCTGATAATCCCTACCTGAACAACCCTCTTGATATCGGCACTTACGGTTTTGTTACAGCCTTTGTCGGACTCTCGTTATTTGGCATGACCCGATCACGACGACCAGGAAAAATCATAATAACCATGCTTGTCCCTTTTCTTCTGATGTGGGTGATCTCCTGCGGCGGTGGTGGTAGCGGAAACAGCGACAGTCCACAAACGACCGCCTACGATTTCAGTCAAACCATCGGACCATTAAGTGCAGGCACCTACTACTGGAAAGTTGTCGCCAATGATGGCCGGGGTGGGGTCAGTGAGAGCGCCGTGGTGAGTTTTAAGGTCGAGTAATCAGCGGCGCCATGAATAGATGTCCAAACCGTTGTCTCAGTCGCTCAATAAGCCATTGATAACCAATTTTTTCCTGTTCCAGACGAACCGAGCTACCCAAAGTATTGGTGCACAATTCCTGGTAGAGACTCTTTTCGTCCAGATTCAGCCCCGGCAAATTTGCTATTTTGGGCTGGGTTTCAGTACCCCAGACGCGTTGGTGCTCCATCAAGGTCGATCGATCCATCAACAGTGATTCAGCGTGCGGGAACTGTTTGCGTAATTGGTGAAGAATGGCAAAACCGTGGGTATCGATATCGCCCCAATAGTGGATATTTTTTCGCTGCAGCCAGGATGCCGCAGTCAGATGGGCAAACCCGTATCCACCACCAAAAATCACCATAGACCCGGCGACCTGAGGAAAGGTAAGAAAGTTGATTTCATTTTCGGTAATAAACACTGTTGAAATTGGCAGATCAAGATCAGCAAAGACTGCTTGCGTGACAACAAGATCCTGATCAGATCGCGTCGGCAATAAAGGGATGTCTGAATCCAGCAAGCGAAAACGCACCCGCACCGGCTTGTCGAGAAAACCATAACGCCGACAGAACCCGCCACTGCCTGAAAACCTGGCATCGATTGCTTCTTCAGGCACAACCAGATCAAATAATTCCGTCAAAACACCTCGATACTCTTCGATAAATTTGCTGTGGACACCCGGCAGATCGATCTGGCGCAAATAGATACCCGGGCGCGGATTTTTTCTCAGCCAGTCAACCACATTGAGCAGTTGTAGCCAGACGCTTTCCAACTCAAGGACTTTCAGCGGTCGTCGTGCAAGCCAGGGGAGTAGTTCGGGTTGCTGTTGGCTGGTCAATGCCACCAGTGTACGAAACTTTTCTACACAACGACCCTTATCAATCAACTCAATAGCATCGGCCAACGTATCGACCCATATTGCAGAAGGGATATCATTACCACCGAGGACAGGGTGATTAATCCGACGCCATTCAATCCGGTAGCTTCCGGACCCAGCTGTCAAACGGCCAATCCAGCTCCTGACCTCGGCAAAGGAGTCGCTCAACTGGCGTGAATTTGGCCCTTTAAGGGTAAGGCGCCGGGGGAAAACCTCCTCCCCACTCACCACTGCCGACAGCAACAGACCACGATCCCACAACCGCCTCACTTGTACCTTGAGATCAGCCGGCGTCGTCCACTTCATCCTTTGAGCCTCTGCTTTTCGGCCCGGTATTCCTCGATACTTAAATTTCGCAGAACCGAAGCCTTGCCATCTTCGTTGTAAACAAAACCAACGCTGGCAACAAAAGGCTCAATGATATGAATTTTCTGCAGCGGGGTAACAATCAACAGTTGCAGGTTGAGTTGCGAAAAAAGCTGCAAGCCATACTGGGCCGACTCGTCAGAGCCTCGGCCGAAAGCTTCGTCAATAACGACGAAACGAAACGAGCGCGAGCGGATTGCTCCCCACTCGAGCCCGAACTGATAGGCGAGGCTGGCAGCCAGTACCGTGTAGGCGAGTTTCTCTTTCTGCCCACCCGACTTACCACCGGAGTCGGCGTAATGTTCATACTCGCTGTGGTCTTCGCGCCAGCGCTCGGCGGCAGCAAAGACGAACCAGTTGCGCACATCCGTTACCTTGGCGGTCCAGCGGCGGTCCAGATCGGAGTAATCCTCGCGCCCACGGAAGCGCTCAATGATTCTTTTTACCTGGAGAAACTTGGTCTCTGAATACTGGGTGTCCTGTGAACCGCTAAGTGCCCCCTCGGTGCAGGTGCGCAACTCACCCTGAAACTCCCGGATCTCAGCGTCAAGGGTCAGCTGGGCCTCAAGGCTGATATAGCGCCCAGGATTGTAGTCGATCTGGGTCAAGGATTCGTTGATCCTGGCAATCCGCTCCTTGATGGTTTCGCGCTCGCGAGCTAATTGCGATTGAAAATTTGCCACTTCACGAATGGTGTTTTCATTTAATAGCTCCTTGAAACGACTCTCGAAACGTGGCAGATCGTCAGCCTGAAGCTGCTTCAGCATCGTTCTGAATTCGGAACCGGCGGCAATATTAACATCGGCATCACGGGTTTCAAGTGGCCACTCTTTCTTGTACTCCGCCATGGCTTTGATAATTTTTTCACCCAACTTGCTGAGCTTTCGGTCTTCAGCATCAATCCGTGTCTGCAACCAGTCGCGCATGTCCCGTTCACGATTGTCGCAAGACTCAACCGTTAATTGATGACTGCCCGGAGCTTCTTCCCGTAGCTCTTCAAGGATCGAAAAACGCCGCAGGGTAGCGTCAGGCAGATCGACCAGCAACACCTGAGACTGTTTCTGCAATTCTTTGGCATCACTGATTTTTTGTTCGGTGCGAGCGCGCTGATCATTGCGATCTTTAAGTTTTTGCTCGATTTCGCTGATGGTCTTTTCAACCCTGTGCAGCTGATCCGTCAAGGTCTTTAACAGATTGGATGCCGCTTCGAGTTCCTGCCTTTCCGTTTCCAGCCGGGCGACGGCAACAGCGACAGGTTGCCAGTCCAGCTCACGATAGTCTTCATATTCTCCAAGCTTGGACAGGGTTTGCAGACGTTCTTTCAGCTTTGACTGTTCCTGATGTAAAGCACCGATGCGACTACCCAGTTCCGCCAGGTAATCTTCCTGCTTTTTTGCCCTGGCTTCAAGGACCGCAATTTTTTCGGCGTTACTCCATCCCAGCACGTAACGGCTACGATCATCGAGATGGTGGCGGTCATCTTTTTCATGACGTTCTCCCGGCGCCTTAATCTGTCCGGCAGAAGTGACAGCGCGTTTTTCGCGACGAAATTGCTCCTGGGTGAGACAGCAGGCCAGGTCAAAACGATGGGCAACCTCCCGTTCAAGCCAGTCGTAAAAGGGGGAATCAGGCTTGACCAGCAGTTTACGCACCAGGGAATCGGGGTGAAGGGTCGGCAGTTCGCCACGTTTGACATCACGGACGCGGAAGTACACCAGTCGTCCCCGCAAATGAGTCTGATCAACCCACTGTGCGACCTGGGTATAGTAGGCATCAGGAACCAGTAACGACAGTCCAAAGTTATGCAGCAGCCGCTCAATCACACCTTCCCATGAGCGTTCTTCCTCACGGACCTGCAACAACTCACCGGCAAAAGGCATCTCAGCTTCCGGCAGATTCAGCGCCTTACCCAGAGAACGTCGCAGGCTGATCTGCTTTTCATCAATATTGCTCTTGCGCGCTTTTAAGCCGTTGATTTCGGTTTTGAGCTGGTCGTACTCACCACGACCCTGGGCAAAGAAAACGCCAGCCTCATTGATATCGTTCTGAACGCGGATTTCTGCATCCTCTACATCTTGCCGATGCTGCGAGACCAGCGCCCGCAAACGACTGAAATCTTCCATTGTCGATGGCGGCGACTCACCCACCAGCCCCAGAAGATCCTCGTAGCGTCGAGCTTTTTGGCGACGTCGGTCAAGCTCTTCCTGGTGACGACGAATCTCCTCACCAATAGCGGCAATGCGATCACCACCATTTTCAGCAATATTGCGCCGCAATTCACGTTCCTGCGCCTGGTCATCAAGGCGCTGTTTATCCAGCCCGGCAATTGCCGACTGATGGCGACTTAGATCCTCATTCAACACTATCAGGCGTTTTTCCAGCAAACTCAATTTTAAACGGGCGAACCAGGGGCGCAGGGCATCGCGACAACCGCGTAGATTTTCAGCGGATTGGGACAATTGCTGATGGCGATCACAATCGGCCACCAGGGGTTCTAACATCTCAACCTGATGCTTGGCCTTTAAAACGGCCTCATGAGCCCGGGTAAGATCTTCAAAGTGGCCAATCAAGGCAGCGATACGCGGCGCTACGTCAAACGCCTCCAACATGTGGCTGCGAACAAAATCGGTCAGATTACCTACCGATTTAAGGGACACGGTCTGATGAAACAGTTCCAGGGCTTGGTCATTATTGATACCAAAACGGCGCCGAAACCAGGAACCATATGGAGGAAAGCTATCGAACAAATCCACGCCGCTAGCGCGAAGCTGCTTACGCAGCCCGCCGATCTCGCTGCCGAAACCCGAGAAGTCACCACTGATGGAAAGATCACGTTCGCAGGCCACGTACAGCCGTGCCGGCTGAGCATTGGTGTCCTTGGTCCAAAAGACCTGGGCCAGGGTCACGGTTTTGTTGTAACCGGCATTGTGAAAAACCCCGAGGATGACCGAATAGCAATTGGTATCACGCAGGGGAACCGGCTTGGTACTACCCAGGGCTTCCTGTCGTTCTGATTTGTAGTAGCCCTGCACATAGGAACGCAATGAGCGCTCGCGGCTGTCGGCACCAGCCGCTTTATTGTAGGCAACCCGATGACTCGGCACCAGCAGGGTGGTAACGGCATCGACCAGGGTTGATTTGCCGGAACCGATGTCGCCGGTTAAGAGGGCGTTCTTGCCACCGGTGCGCAAGGTCCAGACCCGCCCGTCGAAGGTGCCCCAGTTGAAGACTTCAAGGCGATGCAAGCGGAATCCGGCCAACTGATCGTCGCCGATAAATTCCAGCTCCAGGGTTTCACTCATCTGTCCCCTCCGCTGCACCGCTTAATTGCTGCTGATATTCAGCCAGGCGTTTATCAAGGTCGGCAAGCCATTGGGCATCGACATAGGCCTTGATGATCCTTCGGACCTCGATCATCTGTCCCTGCCCGCGCAAGCGCCGAACAAAGCCGAGTTCGGCAACCTTGTTCAGAGTCGCGTCCACCTGATCAATCAACTTGATCTCGTTGCTTCCCTCAGGCAGAAAAATGCGGATCAACTCCACCACCTCTTCCCGGGAAAGGATGAGACGAGTTTCCCCACCGTGAGCGTCGAACTCAGCCAATTTTTTGCGCAACAGAGCCAACAGCAGACTGACAGGATACGACAGTTGACGCCGGGCAACCAATCGCGGAACAGCTATGGTACCATCCGCATCTGTTTCCGGTCGGGAGCGTAAAAAGGCATAGCCTTCCGCTTCATCAACGATCAGTTCCAGGCCGATAACAGCGACATAATCCTGAACGCTGCCCTGTATCAGCAGTAAGGAATTCCACAACCCCTGTTGTTCATCGCGGTAAACCACCCCTTTGAGCAAGGGCACCACGACCAGTGACAGTTCGTGGTGAGGGTTTCCCGACTCGGCACGATCCTTTTGTATATTATCTGTCATTGGTTCCTCAGTAAGATTATCCGTGGCAGACTCGCCCTCCGCGCAACTCCGTCATCTGTTTCCCAGCTGATGTGATCCTCAACCTCCTCATCAACCACGGTATCGGGCCAGTCACCGGCCAGTTGCAGATAGGCCACCAGTTCGGCCAGTCCATGGCGCAGCGGATAGCGGACAACCACCTCGGCAAGGCTGACCTGATGTTGCCCCTTCAGCGCCTGGCGAATATGGTCAGTAAGTTCCGCACGATCAACAATAATCTGGGCATAAAGGATCGCCGCGTCAACATCAGCGTCACCTTCATCCATCACCAGATCAGAAATCACCGGCTTAAATGGGGCGCGATAGAGCGGCCTTTCCAGCGCCAGTTCAACGCTAACGCTGGTGTCGGACAGGGGCATAAAATTCCCCACCGGCTGATGCTCCCGTAAATCCAGGGCGCGGTTTTCAACACTGTGGAGAATATCCATAATCCGCCGATTCTCCAGCCACGCCTGGTCATCAAGAAAGCGGCGCAATTGTTCGGACAGGCGCGCTACCGTTCTTTGGGTATGCTCCCCAGCTTCCAGCCAGTCGTAGTGAACCCGTTGCAATCGGATATCCGGGCGCATCTCAAGGATTGGCGGTAACGCCAGAACCTGTTCAAGCAGTCGGCTCAACTCTTCCTGGCGTGACTGGGACATGAGAAAATCCCAGAAAGCGCGAAAACTTTTACCCTGGTCCGAATCTGCAATGGCATCCCGTTCCCCCATAATCTGTTCGAGTAAGGCGCCCTTGGCCCCCTCCCACCGGGCAATGCGTTCACGTACGCGGCGGTCGAGGGTGCGGAAGTTGTGCTCCACTTCACGGAAATCGGTCAACAGCTCACGCGCCAATTGTAGAAATTGTTGAAAGCGATCCTTCAACGCCGTTTCATTGAGGAGCGGGATGTTTCCCGCCATCACCTGAGCCATTTCCGCGTCGATCTCATTGCGGCGCTTCTGCAATTCAGCCATGCGCAGTTGTGGATCATCCTGACTGCCCTCATTCATTTGCCGCAACAGTTCAAACAAGGTCAGCAGCCGCGATTCTGTACCGACAAAAGAACGTTCCGTCAAACTCTCCAGCCAGGTCAGGGCTTTTTCCGTCGCCGGAGTCAGATCAAAATGGGGCTCATCTGTGCCCACAGGATAAAACTTGCGCAACCACCCCTTATCGTTATCGGCCCAATCATTTAGATAATTCTGGGCTGATCCGGGGAACACCTCACTCCCCAGCTGTTGGCGCAAGGCGAAGAGTTCATCCTCCAGCGCCTCAACCAGGTCGGCCTGAGCCATGACCCGCTCATTAGGTACGATAAAAACCCGCTGCAAAAAACTCGCGACCAGCGGCGCATGCTGGGCACGCAGCAAACGCCAGGCCGGGTGATTTGCCCGAAGAAGTTCTAATGTGGTGTAGTCAAAAGACATGTATCAATGCATTTCCGTCTGCGTATCAACAAGTTCCCTAGTCGTCATACGTCCCTACGTAATAGGGTTTCCATTCCCTAGATCACTCCCAGAATCCACCCTTCTACCTGGGCAACAGGGTATTGCCCAGAAAGCATAGTCGGCTTGAGATACCTAACCAGACTACCATCCATATCCACCTGCCGTAACCAGGTAGCAGTGACATATGCGTCATGCTGGTCAGGTGTGCGGTTCTCACGGGGATAGTTTTTACTCCACAGGGACGGATAAACCTCCACCAAGGCGGATTTGCCGGCAGGGATGTCCCAACCATCGAAGGGCCAGAAGTGTATACGTTCGTCCAACTGATAGCGTAGGTAGCGTAGCCACGGCAGTCCGGCGTGGGTCGATTTGGCCACCGAACCGGGAACGTCGAAGTGAAAGACCGATTTGGCTTTGGTTCGCTCTTCACACAGCCGTCGCCAACGGGCATTGCCGGATCGAGCTTCACCATCACCACAAAGTCCATCACGGACAAAGTCAACATAGGTATTGGCTTCATCGGTCGGCCAGTGTTTCAGAAAGTCATCAAGGAAGGTTGGCCAATCCGGCTCCAGGTGATGAACCTCAAAATAACGCAATGGGAAAGAAAAACCGTGGTCGAGACCCACCAGGGTCGGCACATCCCCGGATAACTGAGCAACCAGCCATTCTGCCAGGCCACGCCGCGTCCAGTACTTGCGTGGGCTGGGCGGTGCTTCCACCTCAACCGGAGAAGTGTTGTGAGTTATCTCGTAAACCCGAATCCCCTTTAGACTGGAATCCGGGGTTTCTGCGCCGGAGTAATCGATGCCGATATAGCGTTGGAAAACAGGATAAGTCATAAATTTTCTTTTTAGTGAGGGACTTGATCAGATATTTGATTGCTATTTGCTTGATACGTGAGGATGAAAGATAGCATGATTTTGCCGGGCAACAAAAAGGAAAAGGCCGTAATCCTTGAGAAATTACGACCTTTTCCATGCTTATTTGGTGGAGGTGGCGGGAATCGAATCCGCCAACGGTCAAACCTTAAAGACAACGAAAACAACTAGCTATTCTTTATTTTTAGCTACTTAACTTCTCTTCGTTTGTTTGAGTCGTCCACATAATAACATGAAAAATCATGAGAAGTAAGGAACTATGGCGAAAGTTTTGGAGAAAGTTACTACAGTAAATCTGTGAAGATCTCAAACTACAAATGAACACACTGACACAGAGTGAAATCGACTTTTTAGAGCTCAGCCTTTTGAACGATACTGACAAGAACAACGAATGGTATGGCAAATCAATCCTGTTTTGTGACCACGATGACATTGCTTTCCCAATTATGGTGCCTGGCTCAGAATGCAGGGTTTATAGGTATTGTCCACGTCAGTCTATTGAGTTGGTAAAAAAATACTGGCATAACGGTTAAGACAGTCCGACTTTTGACGGCTTTCTCTGAAAGGACTATATTTTCGAGTACGTCAGTTGCACTCCAATGAATCAACAGATCGGTCAGGTAAGGAAATGATATGACTAAAACCATTTGCTACTGCTATGAATATAGCGATGAGGATATTAAGGGGGATGTTCGTCAAAACAATGGTCGTTCAACGATTCTTGAGCGCATCATTGCTGAGAAGAAAAAAGGAGCCTGTCAGTGTAATACAAAGCACCCAGAAGGCAGGTGATGCCTCTCTGATGTCCACCGTGAAGTGGACAAAACAATGAAGGAACTCGAAGGAAGTTGAGTTGGTCAATTGGCACCTTCCACAGAACACGAAACGCCCCCGGTTAACAGATCGAGGGCGTTTCTCGTAGACCAGGGTTTGCGATAAAAGTTCTGTAGGCCTATTGATTGGCTACTTAATCTAGGCAAGA
>JAWOFG010000112.1:0-15153 GCA_046482365.1 Pelovirga sp.
AGACGATCACTGCGATCAAGAGCAACCAGAAAGGGGTCAGACTTCGGCTCGGCATAAATAACCAACTCGTGTCCGTTGCCTGTTCCTGGTCGGAATTGTTCTTCTGGTTGACGATTGCTGCGTCGCCAGACTTGACCATCGGTCTGATCAAGAACAATGCCGCGCCAGTAGAGCAGCTGTGGCGGCAATTCAGCAGTTTCAGCACGAAAAGCCGTATTTCCGGTGCCGGCCAAATCAGAAACACTCCCTGGTCGCACCTGGTCACTCATACCGGCAACGGCCATTCCTTCCTGGCCGACAATATTCCACAACGGGGTCGGGGTCCGGGGCAGAATAAAAAAGAACGCGGCCATCAGCACCAATGTGGTCACGGGAATCACCAGCAGAAAAAATGTTAACCCTTTAAGGGTCTGAACGGATAACTGGATGGCGGGATCAACATCGACAAAGCTCAGCAAGACCAGGGCGGCGCTCAAGATCAGAATCATCAGAACCAGATAGACCAGATAGACCATATCCAGGGTCAGCAGCGACGAAGCCGCCAGCAGGGTCAGCGCCAGCACAAAGAACTGGAGCATATTGCGCGGTGTTTTTTCACTCGCCAATCGCGCCGCCAGCAGGATGCACAGGACCTGCACCAGTGGCAACGCTACCTCGGTCAGGGTTAGCTGCAGACCACTAACCACCACGGCAACACTCGTAACCAGAATTGCCAGACGGCGGGTAGTCAGGTTCCACACCATCCGTTGGCGTAACCAGCCGGCAATCAGACCGGCAGCAAGAAACATCTGTACCCACAGGGCCAAAAATGGAAAAACCGGTAGTATCGCCAGCAGGGCCGCTGCATACATCAGCCAGTTCAATAATCTCTGGAGGTTACTCATACAGAGCTAACTCCTTGAGCAGGCGCAACTGATGATTGCGGCCCAGTCCGGGAGCTATGCGCTTAGTCCCGATAACCAGCCCGACCGCACACTGCTGATCAAAGCAGCGATTGACCAGGTAGGCGCAGCGGCCCAGGCGCTCTTCCAGCGGGCCGTCAAACTGCTCTGGATTGATCACTCTGGTTGCTGCCGCTTGACGGTTCAACAGCTTGGTTTTCAAGACATCGTGACGCGCCGAGAGCTTCCAGTGGATCGCCCGGGGGGAATCTCCGGGGCGATAATCTTCAATACTGCGCAGATCGCCATCGCCGCCGGGCACGGTGAGCTGTTCTTCCGTTGCGAAGCGTCGGGCTTCCTGATTCGTGGGCAACGGTGTTGCCAGCGGGCGCGGATAAACCAGAAGGGTCCGGGCTGGTTTATATTCAAAAGAACGGACAAAAAAGTTGACGGGAAAGCAGGATGAGATGTGAACCCCGGGTGCCGGCTGCATACCGCGCCGCTGCATGGTCAGGGCAATATCAACCACCTTACTGCTACCTGCTGCAATCGCCGGCACAACTAGCTTATGCTCACCAATACCGATCTTCAGCAAATATACCGGAATATAGCGCTGGCGATTACGGATACGGATCCTCAAGGTCCCGGGGGTTGCGGCAAACAGATCAGCGCAAGGGAGTAGACGTAATTCAAGGTGCTGCAGGTTGCTGTGGCCACAGAACCCGGTAACCGCCATGAAACCGAGCAATGCTGAAACCAACAGATAAAGCAGATTGTTGCCGGTATTGACCGCAGCAAATCCGAAAATCAGGGTCAAGGCAATATATAAAGCACCGGCACGGGTTAACCTTAAACGACGGGGACCGGTATGTCTTTGAGTAGCGATCGCAACACCTCTTTTTTATTCAGATGATCCTGTTCGGGACGCAGCTCCAGGCGATGAGAGGTTACCGCCAGTGCCACCACCTGAACATCTTCCGGCACAACGAAGGTGCGCCCCTGCAAATAGGCCTGGGCGCGAGCGGCCGCCGCCAGGCTGATGCCACCACGGGTTGAGATCCCGTTAACGAAGCACCCATGATCACGGCTGCGCTCTAGCAGTTCATGGATATAATCTGCAATCATTTCATGCAGGGTGATTTCTTCCCGGACAAACTGCCGCGCTTCGATGATCTGCTCAAGAGTCAGCAGCGGCGTGATACGAGCCAGATCTTCGCGCACACTACCCTGGCGGATGATCTGTTTTTCCAGCGCCGGCGGCGGATAACCGATATCGGTGGTCAGCAAAAAGCGGTCGAGCTGAGATTCCGGCAGGGGAAAAGTACCGATATGATCCAGCGGGTTCTGGGTTGCGATCACCATAAAGGGCTCCGGCAACCGATAGGTTACACCTTCGAGGGTCACACGGTGTTCCTCCATCGCCTCGAGCAAAGCGCTCTGGGTTTTCGGCAAGGTGCGATTGATTTCGTCAACCAGGAGAAGGTGGTTGAAAATCGGCCCCTTAACGAAATGAAAACGGTTCTCCTCACGATTAAAAATGGAAACGCCGGTAATATCACTCGGCAACAGATCACTGGTGCACTGGATGCGTCCGAAGTCTAGTCCGAGAGCCGCAGCCAGACCTAATGCCAGACTGGTTTTACCCAGACCCGGGATGTCCTCGATAAGCAGATGCCCTTCCGACAACAGGCTGATCATCGCGGTGCGCAGAGCTTTAATCTTCCCCTGCAGATAACGACTCGAAAGGGTATCGATGACATCTAACATCGGTTGGCGATGAAGCAATTCCATACGAACTCCCTGGGGCAAAAACGATAAATTGATAACCTTATTACAAAGGTAGCAGCGCTTGCTTGTTTGATAAAAAAAGCCCCACGGAAAACCATGAGGCTCTTATCTCTGATCAATGGCAGTAAACTAAGGGACTATTACTCAAAAACGACGACAAAACTGCCACTGTAACCTTCTGAGATGAGTTGGCTGGTCAGCTGCTCAGCACTCTCAAGGGTATTAAAGTCACCCACCCGCACGCGATAAACTGCCTGCCCGTTGATCAGTGCCGTTGCCACCTGGGCATGGCCGAAACGCTCACGCAACCGGCTCGCCAACTGGTGGGCATTGTCCGCCACCCCAAAGGCTGCCACCTGAATCGCGTAACTGTTACTGATCGCTGCCAGGGTGGGCAACGGGGGAACATGAGGACCACCTGTGGCGACCACCTCGACCTCAGCCAGCCCCGCCTCAAGCGTCCCCAATTGGCGCGCGGCACCATAGGAGAGGTCAATAATCCGCCCAGCGGCAAAGGGGCCGCGGTCATTGATACGGACCTCAATCTGCTTACCCGTTCCCAGATGGGTCACCTGTACCAGCGTTCCCATAGGGAGGGTTTTATGAGCGGCACTGATGCCGTACATATCATAAATTTCACCGTTGCTGGTTTTCAGGCCATGAAATTCTTTACCATACCAGCTGGCAATGCCCCGTTCGCGATATCCCTGGTGGTCGCGTAACGGTGTATAGCGAATACCATCGACCTCATAAGGGCGCTGCCAGCCCGGTAATTCGCGCGCTTCCGGGGTATCAATGACCCTGACTACCGGCGCTCTGCGACCACCGCAAGCAACAAGCTGAAGCACCAGCGTCAGGCACAGGAGAAGCAGAGCAAAACGCCATGCAGATATCATAAAATTACCACTAAAGGTTAGTCTTCCTCGATCTCGGCCATCGCCCGGAAGCGCTGATAGCGTTGCTCCACCAGGCCTTCGGGTGAATATTCGAGAAGTTCATTCAGGTGTTTAAGGAGATATTGTTTCAAGGTAGCTGCAGCTTCAACCGGGTTCTGATGAGCACCGCCTGAAGGCTCCGGAATAATATCGTCAATCACCGTTTTCAAACTGTCAACATCCTGCGCCGTTAATTTCAGTGCTTCAGCGGCCTGTGCACCTTTGCTGCCGTCATTCCAGAGGATAGCCGCACATCCTTCGGGCGAAATAACCGCATAAACGGAATACTGCATCATTAAAACCCGATTCCCCACGGCAATCGCCAGGGCACCACCGGAACCCCCTTCACCGGTCACGGTAACAATCACCGGTACCGTCAGGGTTGCCATCTCACGCAGATTTCTGGCGATCGCTTCGGCCTGACCGCGTTCCTCGGCGCCGATACCGGGAAACGCCCCGGGAGTATCGACAAAAGTGAAAATCGGCAGGCGAAACTGCTCAGCCAACTGCATCACCCGCAAGGCTTTACGATAGCCTTCAGGGTTGGGCATACCAAAATTACGATGCACCTTCTCCTTGGTATTACGCCCTTTCTGATGGCCGATAACGCAGCAAGGCTGCCCATCAATGCGGGCAAAACCACAGACCAAGGCCGGATCATCACGGTAGTTGCGATCACCATGGATTTCAAACCAGTCGGTAAATATCCGTTCAATGTAATCCAAGGTATAGGGGCGTTCGGCGTGCCGCGCCAGCTGGGTGCGCTGCCAGCGGGTCAAGTTGGAATAGATCTCTTTTTTCAGGCGTTCGGCCTTTTTTTCAAATTTCTGGATTTCGCTGGTAAAATCAACATTGTCAGTAGAGTATTCTCTCAACTCACTGATTTTGTTGTTTAGTTCGGCGATGGGCTTTTCAAAATCGAGATACTGACTCATGCAAATCTCCCTGCAAGGGTGATGCTAAATCACCATGGTTGGTCTTAAAAGGCGCTTAGGAACAAGCAACAGAGTGACGGCACAGCAGCCATAAAACACCCTTAAATTTTAAAAGCTTAAATTAAGATAATAAAACGGGTACGGGATCAGGTCAAGCACAAGCCTGCAGCCAAACCCCATAATTACTCAAAATGCATCACACTATAGCCAAACAGACCCTCCACTTCCGCCATCGCTTCTTCGGTTGCCGCCATTTTCAACTGTTCAGGCAACCTGATCAAGGTTTCACTGCGATTGGGAATGACCACCTGCAACAATACGTCGCAGTCACCTCGGTAACGCTGTACGATATTCTTGAGCTGGCGCAATTGCATTTCCTGCAGACCCGGCGTCGTCAAACGGATACGGACCCGCCTGGCCATGGTTTTACGCACCTCGCGCAGCAGAGTAATATCACTAGCGAGCAGCTTGCAAGCCTCTTCACCAACATCGAGCTCACCGCTGACGATGATCGGCTCATCGCCCTTGATCAGCTCCATCGAAGCAGCGTAAACCTCAGGAAAAACAACGAGCTCCAGCGAGCCGGTGAGATCCTCAAGGGTAACAAAGGCCATCCGGTCACCCTTTTTGGTAACCAACTCCTTCACCCCGGAGACAATTCCGCAAATGCGTACCTGTTCTTTGTCAGTCCGCTCATTCAGGGCGTTGATTTCACAGGTTGCAAAACTTTTAATGGCATCAGCGTGGCGCGCAAGGGGATGGCCGGTCACATAGAAGCCCAGGGCCTCCTTTTCATGACTCAGCAGGGTTTTCTCATCCCATTCTTCGATCTGAGGCAGTTGGCCGTAGCCGTTGCCGCCAACGGAAACAATTTCGTTGCTGCCAAACAGCGAATCCTGCCCCGATTCCTGTTCGCGTTGCAGACGCTGGCCGATATCCATACATTCCTCGAAGGCGGAGAGGAACTGTGATCTTTTGCCGCTGAGTGAATCAAAAGCACCACATTTGATCAAGGCCTCAACGACCTTTTTGTTGACCTTGCGCAGATCGACGCGTTCACAGAAATCCTGCAGGGAGCTGAAGGGCTTTTCCATTCGCACGTTAAAAATGGCATCAAGGGCAGCTGAGCCAACGCCCTTGACCGCACCAAGACCAAAGCGCATCGCCTGGTGATCAACGGTGAAGGATCGTTCCGACGCATTAATATCGGGCGGCAGAAGCGCAATACCCATACTCCGAACTTCACTGATATTCTTGATGACTTTATCAGTGTTCTCCATATCTTCGGTCAGCAGGGCGGCCATGAATTCGACCGGATAATGGGCCTTGAGATAGGCGGTCTGATAGGCGATCAGGGCATAGGCAGCGGAATGGGATTTATTGAAACCGTAAGCAGCAAACTTCTCCATCAGATCAAATACTGCTTCAGCTTTTCTGGTATTGAGTTTGTTTTCCTGGGCGCCGGCAAGAAACTGCTTTTTCTGTTTGGCCATCTCGTCGGCTTTTTTCTTGCCCATGGCGCGGCGCAGCAAATCCGCGGCGCCAAGGCTGTAATTGCCAAGAATCTGGGCAATCAGCATCACCTGCTCCTGATAGACGATAACCCCGTAGGTGTCTTTAAGGATCGGCTCAAGCTGGGGAAAGTCGAACTGAAACTTTTCCAGGCCATGTTTACGCTTGATAAATGAATCGACCATACCGGAGCCCAGCGGTCCGGGACGATAGAGCGCCACCATCGCAATCAGGTCTTCAAAACAGCTGGGTTTGAGCTTGACCAGATATTCCTTCATCCCGCTTGATTCAAGCTGAAAAACACCGGTAGTTTCGCCGTGGGAAAGCAGTTCAAAGGTTTTTTTATCATCATCGGGAATCAGTTTGAGATCAAAGTTCTCATCCTTGCCGGCGCGCACCAGGCGTATCGCGTTTTCCAGCACGGTGAGAGTCTTCAGTCCGAGAAAGTCAAACTTGACCAGTCCGATCTTTTCGACATAGCTCATCGGGTACTGGGTTACCTGTCCGCCCGACTTGGGATCCACATAGAGGGGTAGATATTCCGGCAGAGGTCGCGGCGTCACCACGACCCCGGCCGCATGGGTCGAAGCGTGACGTGTCAACCCTTCCAGCGCCAGGGCAATTTTGACCAGTTCCTTGATCTTGGATTCTTTATCAATCAGGGTTTTTAACTGGGGTTCCTGTTCGATAGCCTGTTTCAGGGTAATACCAAGTACCGTCGGCACCATTTTGGCAATCTTGTCGACCTCTCCATAGGGGATATTCAGTGCCCGCCCGACGTCACGCAACACCCCTTTGGCCTGCATAGTGCCGAAGGTGATGATCTGGGCGACATTCTCTGCTCCATATTTTTCACGCACATAGTCGATTACCCGCTCCCGTCCGTAGATACAGAAATCGACATCGATATCCGGCATCGATATGCGTTCGGGATTCAGAAAGCGCTCAAACAAAAGATTGTAGGGAATGGGATCGATATCGGTGATACGGATAGCAAAGGCCACCAGACTGCCAGCCGCTGAGCCCCGTCCGGGGCCGACCGGGATACCGTTATCCTTGCCCCAGTTGATAAAGTCAGCGACAATCAGAAAATAACCGGGAAATCCCATCTGCTTGATGCAGTCGAGTTCTACCTGCAAGCGTTCTTCGTAGGTACGCACCATTTCTTCAGTGACCGGGCGCACCAGGCGGATCTCGGCCAATCGTTCCTGCAAACCGATCCGGCTTTGCTCGGCTAGAACCTCGTCAAGGGTCTGGTCTGCCGGCTTTTCGTATTGGGGAAAGTGGTAGGTATTAAAATCAAGATCCAGATTGCAGCGTTCAGCAATCCGGATGGTATTGGCAAGCGCTTCGGGATGCTCCGTAAAAAGATTTGTCATCTCCTCGGCGGACTTGAAATAAAACTCCTCATTGGGAAAGCGCATCCGGTTCGGGTCGTCCATGGTTTTGCCGGTCTGGATACACAGCAGCACTTCATGAGCAAAGGCATCTTCACGCCCCAGGTAGTGGCAGTCATTGGTAGCGACCAGGGGCAGATCCAGTTCATCCGCCAGAGAGATCAGTCCGGCATTGGCTTTTTTCTGCTCAGGCAGAAAGTTTTCCTGCAACTCCAGATATAATCGCCCATCATCGAAAATTTCCGCCATCTGGCGAGCACGGGTATGAGCTTCTAACGTCTGATTGAGATTAATCAGGGTCGGCAACTCGCCACCAAGGCAGGCTGACATGGCGATCAGCCCCTGATTATGCTTGGCCAGCAGATCCCAGTCGATACGCGGCTTATAGTAGAATCCTTCGCGGTAAGCAGCAGAAATCAGGCGACAGATATTCTGGTAACCGGTCAGATTCATGCATAATAACACCAGGTGGTAGGATGCTTCAGATGAACCACGGGCGTTGGTTTTATGAAAACGTGAGCCCGGTGCCACATAAACCTCACAACCAAGGATCGGTTTAATCCCGGCAGCCATCGCCTTGCTGTAAAACTCGATAGCACCAAACATATTGCCGTGATCGGTCACCGCTACCGCCGGCATGCGAAACTCTTTGGCTTTGGCAACCAGCTCGTCAAGCTTGATCGCTCCGTCAAGCAGGCTGTACTGACTGTGAAGATGAAGATGAACGAAGTTGGAATGTTCCATGGGTGACTGTTCCTGAAAAAAGCTTGAGGTCGATTGTTAAGAGCAGGGCGTTAGATTGCCACAGTCAGCGTTCATATTACAACAGACAACACCCGAGCATCCTTGTTATACTGTGGTACGCCACATTATTTTTTCGAATCAACAAGAGGTTAACATCATGCGCATCGAAACAGATATCAAGCTTGGCTTCAAGGATGTACTGATCCGACCAAAACGTTCGACCATTAAAAGCCGCGCCCAGGTTAGCCTTGAGCGTGAATTTACTTTTCTCCACAGCCGACATCGCTGGATTGGCACACCGATTATTGCCGCCAACATGGACACCGTCGGCACCTTCGCACTGGCCGCCGAGCTTGCCCGTCATGGTTTGATCACCGCTATTCACAAGCACTATCATCCCGGGCAGTGGGGAGATTTTCTGGCCCAGCAGCCGACCTCAGTGGTCGAGCATATCATGATCAGCACCGGCACCTCTGATCAGGACATGGAGCAATTGCGGATCATTATGGAGCAGTACCCGCAACTCAAATTCATCTGCATTGATGTCGCCAACGGTTATGCCGAGTCCTTTGTTGATTTTGTCCGCCGCTGCCGTGACAGCTTTCCTGATAAAACCATCACCGCCGGCAATGTGGTTACCGGAGAGATGGTCGAGGAGTTGATCCTTTCCGGCGCCGACATTGTCAAGGTCGGTATCGGCCCTGGTTCGGTCTGCACCACCCGGGTTAAGACCGGGGTCGGCTACCCGCAATTGTCAGCGGTGATTGAATGCGCAGATGCGGCTCATGGCCTTGGCGGTCGGATTATCTCTGATGGCGGCTGTATCAGCGCCGGGGATGTCGCCAAAGCCTTTGGGGGTGGTGCGGATTTTGTCATGATCGGTGGCATGTTTGCCGGCCACGATGAAAGCGGCGGCGAACTGGTCGAGCGCAACGGGCGCCAGTACAAACTCTTTTACGGCATGAGTTCGACGACCGCCATGGAAAAATACGTCGGCGGTGTGGCAGAGTACCGTGCTTCGGAAGGAAAAACCGTCGAAGTCCCCTATCGCGGTCCCGTTGCTGATACAATCCGGGACATTCTTGGCGGTGTCCGCTCCACCTGCACCTATGTCGGTGCCTCGGCCCTGCGTGAGCTAACCAAACGCACGACCTTTATTCGCGTCCAGGAACAGGAAAATCAAACCTATTCCTGACCCGAAGCTAATCCAACCAGTTTATCCTGCTGAAAGCTTGCATAAACGCGCAAAAACTAGCCACCAAGGGAAACAACCATGCCCGTCTGCCCCAGTGTCGAATACCATTTTCATCCCCTGCGTGAGGCTCTTTATAACGAGCTGCACATCCGTCCATTCTATACCCTCGACTCGCCGCAACTGATGACTCACCTGGCCGCCTGTTGCGAGCGGCAGGAGGAACTGGAGCAGGCCTTTGATTTACTCTGTGATCTTTGTCGGCGCTACGATATTAATCAACCCACAAACGGCACAGTCTCCTACCATGAAAGTGTCGGCAACTTCGTTATCCATTGGGAGCGTCACGCCGAATTTTATTCATTGACCATCATGCAAGGAGCAGTTCCCGACCCGGACTCCCCCTTTGCTCATACAGCGATTGATCTGTTGCCTGCCGACTGGCTGAAACAATTGCCGGGGCAGATGATTGCAGCGTTTCATCTGATTATTGATCAGCAACACCTAAGCTATGAACACAAGGCACTGACCCGCTATTTTGAGGGGCATCCTCTGATGATCAGCAGCGCCCATAGTGACCATGCCCGTGTCTATACCGCCTTCAAACTTCACGGCGATGGCTTCTCTCGATTTATCGTCAAAAATGATCACCTCAACGACACTCAGCTGGGCCAACTGGTGCGCCGCCTGACTGATATGGAAACCTATCGACTGCTGGCGTTAATGGCCTTGCCACTGGCTAAAAAGATCGCTCCGCAGCTGGTTGATATGGATAAGCAATTAGGGGACATCCTGACCGTCGTCACGAACGAGGAGACAACCAGCAGTGAACGTGAATTGCTCGAAAAATTGACCCGGATTGAAGCAACACTGGAAGCCTATCGCGCTGAAACCAACCAACGCTTTTCGGCGACCAAGGCCTACCATCAACTGGTCAAGGATCGGCTTGAGGGAATTGGCGAAAATCGTATCGAAGGTCACCTTTCCATGGGTGAATTTATTACCCGTCGCCTGAATCCGGCCTCACGTACCTGTGAATCGGTCAAGGAGTGGATGGATGACCTGTCGAAGCGGATCGAACGGGCCAGTGTGCTGATGCGTACCCGTGCCAACCTGACCCTGCAGGAGCAAAACCGCCTGCAACTGGCCGCCATGAACCGGCGCAGCAAGCTGCAGTTTCGCCTGCAGGAAACCGTTGAAGGACTCTCCATCGCCGCCATCAGCTACTATGCGGTTGGTCTGCTGGGCTATGTGTTCGGAGGATTCCCGCTGGAACAATGGGGACTCAATAGAAATCTGCTGCTGGCGTTTAGCATTCCGCTGGTTCTGGCCAGTGTCTGGTTCATCACCCGGCGCATTAAACGTCGACTGATTCAGGATCAGGATAAAACCACCGGCGACTGAGCCATTACCCAGTCGCCGGTGGTTCAAACCAGAGAAATCACAGTTCCGGACCAATTTCCGCCAGGGGCGGCGGCGTCAAGTCGAACATAGTTGAAAACTACCAGTCCAGATCGCTGCCAATCTTGTTGCCGGAAGGGTCAGCCAGCTGCCCGCTCACAACCACAGTGTAGTCGCTGTCCGGGAACAGCATCTGGTCAGGGGTAAACCGCAGTTCTTTTAATTCAGCATCATAATCCACGATACCGGATACTGATGAACCGGAACGATGCAGCGATACAGCCCCTGCAGAAATGGTTGCCGGATCAATCTCTTTATCAAAGATCACCGCGACCATGGTATCTATCGAAACAATGGCACCATGCTGGATATTCTGCTGTGCGATACGCGGGGGCTCCATATCCCAGACTTCAAGGTTTTCAGCGATGGCCTGAGCGTACAAGTCCAGCCTTTCGCGACTAAGGGTCTGAGGTATTATTTGTTCTTCAACCGCAGTGACAATACTTAAAATATTAACTGTCGGATCCGAATCGGGCTGCTGATTCAGCGCCTCTTCGATCTGTTCGCTGCGCCGCAAAATCTCGTCACTGACCAGATAAGCTACCGGGCGCTGATCATCCGCTGATATCTCTCCGCCAAGATTGGAAGTAATATCACTGCGCAGCGTACCCATCAGGGACGCAACCACCTGCGCAGCCTCATGGGTGCGCTTAGCCTTGCCACTCATGAGTGAATCCGCCTTCAGGGCAATATAATCATCAAAGAGGGAAAGCTCATCAATAACCCCTAAGAGTTTCTGCTTCACCTTCAGCTCCGCTCCCTGGAGCGTCATGGTCGGATTTTTCTGCATCTCCAGATGGACCAGAGTGGTCAAAGGCGAGACAAACTGCCAGCGCCCCGGAGGTGCTTCGAGCAGATAGCTATCAGTCACTGGTTGTCCGTCATCCTCATCAATCGTTTGGCCGCCAATCACCTCGACAACAACGGGATATTTCGTCCCCTCGCCGGGATTGATGGGCAAGGTAAAGGCACCTCCAGCAGTGGATATTGCCATCGGCTCACCACTGTCGTAGACACGATTACCATTGCGATCAAGAAACACCCGAGCCCCGGTCAAATAGCCGTCGGCCACGGTCCCGCTCAATGTTGATGCGGTCGTTTCTGCGGTTCCAGCCGGCGCGCTGGTTACAGAGCTGGACCCCCCACCTCCCCCACCCCCTTCACAAGCGGTCAACAACACGATTAAGGCAAAAGAGAAAAGCCAATAGCAAAGATTTAGTATCCGTTTCATCGTCAACTCCTGTTAGCGCAAAGGTCTGGGGATCAGCAGCGACACCGGCTGATTCACAGGGTTAACGTACATCCAGTAGCCAATCCCCGGGACGAGAATCGCCTTATTGGTCCCAGCCGCGGTAGCCACTTCGTTGCCGCCACCCCAGTCTTCACCAAGATACAAATACAGGCTGTCAACCACGACACCTTGCGTTGCAGCAGCAAGCCACTCCAAAGGAGCAGCGTCACCGGAACGGACCAGCACCCGCTCCAGGGACACAGGACCGGCGTAGGGATTGGCAATCAAATTCCAGCCCGGGAACACGTCAAACTCATAGAGGTCGGCACTCACTTCTCCGTAAGCGCTTAAATCAGGCAAGGTAGCACTGGTCGCCCGGCGCAATTGATACCCCTCACCCGACGCTATCGGTGCGCCGCTGTCGGCCATGACATAGGCACCATCTTTTTTGGCGGTCGGTGACCAACGATAAACCTGTCGGACCCCAAGGGTCTCTGTCGTTGTCAACCCGTAAGGGTTAAGGTTACCAACCAGTCCCACCATGTTATGACCGGATAATAGTTCAACAACCGGACCAGGCAGATCACCATTTGTCGGATAGCGCCATAACTGTGTGCCCTGCGCATTCTCAGCGACGAAATAATAGCGCTGGGCAAACAGGGGGCCGAGTCTGGTAGTCGTACTGAAACGAGCGCCACTCGCCAGCATGCCGGCATCCCGCTGCAGGGCATAGCGGTAACCGTTGATCACCGCAAAAACCCGATACTGATCCAGCGAACCCTCTTCACGCAGGGTGACGTGGAAACGATAATCAAGGTCGAGGCGGGGTTTATCATCTGCCAGGTTATTACTGTCATCCCCACCGTCAAGCCGCTCGAGGCCCTTTAATCCCGGTTCAAGAGGATTCTGACTTAAGCCTGATGGTATCTCTGAAAATATCGCTTCAATGGTATTATGTGAATCAACATCGACAAATTCATAGTTATCCTGCAAAGCAACCGACACCCCATTGACCAGCAGGTCATTGAGATAATAGCCGGCCATCGGGATCAGCTCAAAACGCCGGGTGCCGCCATAAAGTACGGATACCTCTCCGGCCGGATCGATATAACCGCCGGTTCCGGCACTGGCGTAAATCACCCAATCAGTACGGCTCGGATCATCGGGAAAGCCATCACGGACATCGGCGATACCATCTCCGTCCGAGTCGATCTCACCATCAACATAGCTCGGCTCGGAATCTTCCGTAGCAGCCACAACCTCTATGGAAAAAGCCGGCAGAGGTGTCGTCAAAGAGCCATCACTCACAGTAATAACAATATTTTCACTGATCCCGAGATCTGTAGAGATCGGCGTACCACTCAACACTCCCGTCTGATTGTTAAAGTTAGCCCAGAACGGCAGATCGCTGACGGAATAAACCAAATCGTCGCCGTCGGGATCACTTGCCACAGGGGCAAACACGTAAGTCCGGTCGACACTGGCCGTTGGATCCGGTGTGCCTGAAATCACCGGTGGGCGATTGCTATTATAAACCGTGATGGTGATCTCCTCAGAATGACTTTCGCTACCATCGGTTACAGCAAAGGTGACAGTAAAACTGCCGGCCTGGTCGTAGTTGGGTGTCCAGCGGAAGATTCTTGATGCATCATCAAAGGATGCGCCGGAAGGAAGTCCGGTAGCGCTGAAAACAAAGTTTTCACTCTCTGTGGTCGCCGACACACTGAATTGCAACAGATCATTTTCATGCACAGATTGTGCACCGATGGCAGCAAGAACCGGAGGCTCGTTAGCGCTGACAACGGTAAATGGTACGATTTCACTGTCCTGCAAACTTCCGTCACTCACGACAAAAGTGACGTTATGGATTCCCGTCTGCAGATTACCGGGAAGCCAGCTGAAAGAACGCGTGGATGGAGCAAACACTGCGCCGGAAGGGACATTGACGGCGCTGTAGGTAAGATGTTGACCAAGGTCAACATCAGGATCCGTAGCATTGACGATCAGATTGAAATTTTCACCGGCAGCCAGCTCCTGGGCACCAATCGGTTCCAGAACCGGGGGACGATTAACCGGGTTGACATTGATGGTGACCAGTTCGATATCTTCGGCAGAACCATCAGTGACACTGAAGGTGACCGAAAAAACCCGAATATTCTCAGAGCCACTGTAATCCGGGATCCAGGCAAACTGGCGCGTCGTGTCATTAAAGGTAGCACCATCGGGCAGATCGGCGGCGCCATAGGTCAACGCATCGCCGTCAGCGTCGGTCGCCAGAATGGTAAAAACCAGTTCCTGCCCCTCATAGATACTTTTGGTGCCGATGGGCTCAAGAACCGGGGATTGATTGACCGCAACCACAGCCGGGCTGTGAACATGGTTGGAGAAATCACTTTCCTGACCGTTGGCATCATAGGCGGTAACGGTAAAGTAATAATCCTCGCCATCGTTGAGGTCTGACAGACTGTAGTCCAGCACACTGCCAACATCAACAACGACAGTTCCATCTTCTCCTGTTTTCGACAGGTTATCCGAGCCCGCCCGGTAATAAACCTTATAACCGCTTACCTCACTTGGGCTTGGATCCCAGGCCAGGGTGACGGTTTTAGCCCAGACAACTGAACTCAAGCCCATGACCAGAAACAGGACCAGTAACACGTGAAAACTCAGCATTCTTTTCATTTGCAACCTCCGGAGCGTGACCTGCCAGCTTAAAACAAGGGTGCAGGCGATTGGAGCTTGTTGACTACGAATAAACACCGCACACCCTTGAATACTTCTTAAATAATGGGACAAAAGCCGTGAAGGGCAAACCAAGACATATTGCTAAATCGATATATTTCGGCTTGACCTGACACCAACCTGTTGACAGAAGCAGGTAGCACGAAAAAAGGCGCCCACTTCTCATCATCCGAAGGGGGCGCCTCTCAGCCGTTATACAAAAAAGGGCGGGAAAGCGTTGCGTCCGCTTCGGCAACCCGGCGGTCCCTCTCTGCTGGGATCCGTGGCTTTGCGTCACCAGATTACTCTGGTTTTGCCCTTTCGGTTGACAGCTTATTGCTGTTTATCTAATTACC
>JAWOFG010000120.1:0-2986 GCA_046482365.1 Pelovirga sp.
GAATGCCTGAGCAATGTTTCTGTCTCCTATCAACCGCGCTATGCTGACCTGCTATCCGCCATGGGTCAGTATCAGCAGGCCGCTGATCATTACACCAGATATCTCGAAACGGTTCCCTCTGACCTGGCAGTGCTCATCAAACTGGGAAAGACTTACCGCGCCATGGGTGCCGAAGAAGCCGCACAGACAGCTTTTAAACTGGTGCTTGATCAGGACCCCGGCAACTGTACGGCACAGGCGCTGGCAGCTGAAAAACGGCAAAAATGATGTTTACTGATCCGCAGGAGAGTCGATGAACGTCGCCATCATCCCCGCCCGGGGCGGCAGCAAAAGAATCCCGAAAAAAAATATCAAGCCCTTCTGCGGCAAACCAATGATTGCCTGGTCGATTGCTGCCGCTCAGGACAGTGGCTGTTTTGAGCGGATCATCGTCTCCACCGATGATGATGAGATTGCTGCTGTCGCTAACGCCGCCGGGGCCGAAACCCCCTTCGTTAGACCCTCCGAGCTAGCCAATGACCATGCTGGAACCGGCGTAGTCATTCGCCACGCATTGCAATGGCTGCTGGATAAGGGCGAACAGATCAATCTTGTCTGCTGCCTTTACGCCACCGCACCTTTCGTCACAGCGCCCGACCTGCGGTCAGGAATGGCGCGACTGCAGGCCGCTCCCGAAAAAAAATACGCCTTTTCCGTCACCAGCTTCCCCTTCCCCATCCAACGTGCCATTCGCCTGACAGACGACGGCGGCGTCGAACCCTTTCAACCCGAATGCATGCCGATGCGCTCCCAGGATCTGGAAGAGGCCTACCACGATGCCGGCCAGTTCTACTGGGGCAGACCTGAGGCGTTTCTACACGGCCCCTCGGTCTTTTCTCCCCTCTCTGTCCCAATTATCCTGCCGCGCCACCGGGTTCAGGACATCGACACGGAAGAAGACTGGATCCGTGCTGAATACCTGCACCGCGCCTTGCAGATGGAGCAGGAATGAACTATCCTTTCAGAATAAAACCATCTCATTACTGGAGACCACCCGATGAATTCGGAAGATTTGCTCATTGCCCGCCAGCTCAAGTCACGCATTAACAATATTGCCGATGTCGTGGATTTTCGCGTGTTTGGTTCGCGTGCTACAGGCAAAGCCCAACAAGATTCCGACATGGACGTTTTCATCGAGGTTGAATTTCTAACGCCAACGGTCAAAGAAGAAATTCACGACATCTGCTGGGAAATCGGCTATAACAACTCTGTGGTCATCTCTCCCCTCATCGTGGCGCGTGCTGAACTAGAACAATCCCCTCTGCGATCTGCCCCGATCATCAGCAATATTAACGCCGAGGGATTATCCGTATGAATGACATCAGGGCACTGATCAACTATCGCCTGCAACAAGCTCAAGAAACCTTCACTGATGCAAGGATTCTCTTGGAGCAAGGTGGCAGTTATCGAACCGTTGTCAATCGCTGTTACTACGTCACCTTCTATGCGATTCTGGCCTTATTTATCCACGACAGCATAATGGTTCGCACATCAAAACATGCCGGTATCATTACCTTGTTCAACAAGGAGTTTGTCCATTCAGGAAAGCTCCCTTTGAGTGCCTCAAAAACAGTACAGCGCCTCTTTGATGCCCGCCAGGAGTCTGACTATAAAGAGTTCGCGATTTTCAGCGAATTCGATGTTACAAAATTTCTTTCTATGGCCGAAGATTTTTTATCAACCAGTCGCACCTATATGGATCCTTCGCGTTGACCACTACGAAACAGTGGGAGCATCGCAACCAGAGGCTTTCGGTTGCCATTCGCACGGATGCCTCAGCGGAAATCGGCAGCGGTCACCTCATGCGCTGCCTGACTCTGGCCAGCGAACTGGCCAAGGCAGGAATGCACATCACCTTTTTGTGCTATAAACTAGCTGAGCATCTCACCGATCAGATACAAGCCGCCGGCCTTCAACTCGCTCTTCTGAGTGAACCCTGGCCCGTTGATCTACCCAATGGTGGTGCCGATCTACTGATCATCGATCACTATGGGGCTGATCGAGATTGGCAGCAGGTCATGCGCCAGCAGGCCAAAAAGATTATGGTCATCGATGATCTTGCTGACCGCTATCACGACTGCGACCTGCTCCTGAACCAGAATCTTCATGCTGCAGAAACAAGATATCGGGAAAAGGTTCCAGAAAACTGCACCCTGCTCCTTGGCTCCAGGTATACCCTGTTGCGGCCGGAATTTTATCACCTTAGACCCGACACCCATACGCGCTCATCCCTTAAACGCTTGCTGCTCTGTTTCGGCGGCAGTGACCCCCGGCAGCTGACCGAGCACATCCTCCGGGAACTGGTTGATTGCCCATGGGCGATTGATGTGGTGCTGGGAGCAGCCAGTCCACAACAAGGGGCTATTGAATCCCTGTGCTTTAAACATCAGGGACGCTGGACGTTGCACATTCAGACCGCTGCCATGGCAACCCTCATAGCCCACGCCGACCTCGCTATCGGTGCCGGCGGCAGCTCCCATTGGGAACGTTGTCTATTGGGGTTACCTGCGCTGGTCGTCACGGTGGCGGACAACCAGCGCGAAAGTACGCGCTTGCTCCATGAACGGGGGGCTTGCTGGTGGCTGGGAGATGTTGATTCACTACCGCCGGGAGCGATACGAAATGCTGTCAACCAACTGGCGCACAACCCGCAGCGTTTGGAGCAAATGAGTCGCGTCGCCGCAGGGGTGGTGCCGCAGGATGGGGGAACACGAAAGGTTGTAAAAGCCATTCAATCTATGTTGGCCGCGGATGCCATCTGATAACTTCGGATAACAGCACTTTTTTTGTTCAATCAAAAAGCTTCAGGCTTCTGGGGTTTAGGCCTTACCATCAGACCTTATCAGATTGTATCTGCGGCTAAATGCCTTCAAAGATTTTTTCTTTGCCGCGGATAAGGTCTGATAACATCGGATAAAGGCAATTTTGTTCTATCAAAACCTTCAGG
>JAWOFG010000176.1:0-6931 GCA_046482365.1 Pelovirga sp.
GGAAGAGTCAGAGGTTCTTCTACCTATTTACTCTGATCCACCATATATTCGACGGCAGCTCTGACCTGCTCATCACTTAATGAACTGTTACCGCCACGTGCCGGCATCTGACCGATACCATTGATGGAGTTCTCCACCAGAATCTCGATATCAGCACTGTAACGCTCATGACCCAGTTTCGGCGCATCCATCGCGCCGGTGCCGTGACAACTGCGACAGTTCTGCTCATAGATCAAGCTGCCCATTTCGTCACTGGGATCACCTGCCTCCTGCGTAACCTGCTCTGTTGGTGTGGTTGCCGGAGTGGCTGCTGGTGTGGTTGTCGTTTCAGTTGAATCGTTAGTGCAAGCGGATAGTAACAGGGCAAAACAAATCAGACAAAATAGTTTTTTCATTTTTCGTTCTCCTTGAGTTTGTTAGATGACATAGTATTCAACAAAATCGGCTTTCACAAATATATGGGCCCCTTGGGTGCTGCTCCATTATTATTATACCATCCTATTTCAGTTATTTTGTCCTTTGGCCCGGCTTTTTTTAACAGCAAATTTAAAATTTCAGGACTCCATCAGAATGACTTTATCGTGACAGCCAAAACCGATCAGTTCTGCTGACAATCCACATTCAGGCAAGTAGTCAAGTTAAAAAAGGGTAGCGGCAGGCGGGACCACGGCCATATTGGCCCGGACCTTGATTCTGATCAATCATCCACGATTCTCCTGCTGCAACCAGTAGCGCAAACGCTCCATCCCCTCTTTGATACTGACCTGTGGATGGTAGCCGAAATCACGTCGGGCGGCGTTTAAGTCAAACCAGTGGGCAGTGGCAAGTTCCCGCGCGACAAAACGGGTCATGCGGGGTTCGCCGGCGAGGTGCAGATTTTTATAGATTGTTTCGAGAAAAGCTCCGGCCAGATAGGCGAGTTTCGGTGAGATACTCTTGCTGACAGGTGGCAAGTCCCCAGCGGCAAGAATTTGATTGACCAGATCCCACAGTGGTATCGGCTCATTGTTAGCGATGAAATACGCCATGCCGGCAACCGGGGACCCGATTGCCAGCCGTTCTGCTACCTGCAGATGAGCCAGGGCAGCGTTGTCGATATAGACGGCATCAATCAGGTTACCACCTGAGCCGATGCGCCGCAGTTGTCCGGAGCGGCCACGCTCGAGAATTCGCGGTACCAGATGATTGTCCCCCGGCCCCCAGATCAGATGTGGCCGTAGCGCCACCGTAGCAAGCTGAACATCATTGGCCGACAGGACTAACTGTTCCGCCAGTGCTTTGGTTTGTGGGTAGCTCGCGTGAAAGTGCTGCGGGTAAGGAACCGACTCGTCAACGCCTTCCATGTCATTGCCGTCAAAAACAACGCTGGGGGAGCTGGTATAAACCAGGCGCTTTACCCCTTGATTGCGACAGGCGTTGATGATGTTTTGGGTCCCCCTCACATTGGTGCGATAAAAATCCTGATAGTCACCCCAGACGCCGGCCCTTGCCGCAACGTGATAAACCAACTCACACCCCTGAACCGCCGCTTCAATCAGCTCCGGGTCACTTAAGTCCCCGACAAACTGAACAACGCCGGCTGCCTCAAGTCGTGGGCAATGATGACGTGCGAGGGAGCGAACCGTCTCGCCCCGTTCAAGCAGCATCCTGACGATCGCACCGCCGAGAAACCCGCGGCCACCGGTGACCAGGATCATTGTGATACTTTCTGTTGCGCCCAGATCACCAGTTTTTCACGAAATATTTTGGCGTTGTGGCGGATATCCACAGGAAAACCGGGATGAACAAGAAAACGCCCTATCATTGCCGTATGGGAAAAACCACAAGCGATTTGACGCAGATCCGCTTCGACCTGCGCATGCTGATCACGGCCCGTCCCCGGCTCCAGTTCAATGCAGATAAGCGGTACGGTCTTGCCGGCCATCTCAACACCGACCAGAGCAGTGCGAAATACTTGCGGGTGGGCATTGAATACCGCTTCGCAGGGGATAGTGAACAGGGTTGCGTCTTCGGTTATGACCCGGTGAGATTTGCGTCCGCAGAACCAGATCCGCCCCTTTTCATCCCAGTAACCAAGATCACCCATGCGGTGGAAAAAGCGCTGATTGATCGGATCACTAATTTTAGCCAGATGAGTTGACTCTACCCGGTTGAAGTAAGAACGGGTGACCTGCTCACCGGTGACGATAATTTCACCAATCTGCCCTGGCGCCAGCAAGGACTCGGGGTCTAACTGAGCTATCGACTCATCACTGATGGGAATGACGCCGACCTCGACCCCCGGCACCGGCAAACCAACACATACCCCGCGCCCCTTATCCGTTAATTGACGGGTTTCACCTAAAATGGTTGCACTGTCAATCGAGCAGACCGGCAAAGCTTCTGTCGCACCATAGGGAGTGAAAATACGAGCATCCTCAGGCATCAGACGACTGAATTGTTCAAGGGTCGATGCAGCTACCGGTGCACCGGCCGAGATCGCTCGTTTGAGGGTCGGTAATTTAACCCCGTGGAGGTTGCCATACCTGGCAACCCGGCGGATCAAGGCTGGTGAACCAAACATGGTTGTCACCTCAAACCGCTTAATGGCGGCGATGATTTTTTGCGGATCAACCTGACCGGGACGGGTAAAATCCATCTGTGGAATCACCGCGCTCATGCCAAGGGCCGGAGCGAAAAGGGCAAACAGAGGAAAGGTCGGCAGATCAATTTCACCGGGCTCAATCTGATAGATATCCCTTAACGTTTTAACCTGGGCGATAAAGTTCCGATGGGTATAGACCACCCCTTTGGGCACGCCGGTGCTACCACTGGTGAAAAGAATAGCTGCCATTTCATCCGGTTCAGGATCAATCGGCACATATCCTGTTTGTTTGTCTGTTCCGGCGAGGAGTTGAGACAATGAGAGTTCGTCAAACCACAGACGTGGGCCAAGGGTCAGCCGCACGCTCAGGGTCCGGCGCGCCCAACCCAGCAGACGGCGCGCCAGATGCGCCTTGGGAATGCCGATAAAAGCCGTCGGTTGCGCTTCTTCGAGACAAGTCTTCAGGTTTTTTGTCCCCATCCCCGGGTCGACCAGGATCGGCACGGCCCCGACCTTGAACAGGGCAAAAACCAGGGCGAAAAAGTCCAGACTCGGGGTTGCCATGAGCACCGTCCGCACACCACGGTCAATACCGAGACCATTCAGAACAGTCGCGATGCGATTGCTCTGCAGTTCAAGTTCAGCGTAGGTATAGCGAGAGTAGTGCTGCTGCGGTGAGAAACGCCCGACCGGACAATACACCGCAACCGTATCCGGTTGATGTTTGGCCATGGCCGGGAGATAGGCGGCAATATTACCGATGGATTCGCTGCTCATTGCTTGGGAGGGTGCTTTTCCAGCGGGTATTTTCGCAGAAAGTCGCGGATGATGGGAATGATTTCTTCGGTTGCATCTTCAAGAACATAATGGCCACAGTCGGGGAAGCGATGCACTTCGGCTTGAGGCAGATGTTTTTCCCATTCACGCAAAAATTGCTGGTCAAAAACAAAGTCTTTCTCTCCCCAGAGAATACAGACCGGTATCTTGTTGAACTGAGCCAGACCCTTCTCAATGTCGCTCACCAGAGCATAGCTGGAATCCTCAGGCTGAAGGGGAATATCCTGAACAAAACGTAAGGTAGCGATGCGGTGTTGCCAGTTGTCGTAAGGGCTGCAGTAGAGTTGACGCAGTTCCGCCGGCATCGGGTTGCGCTTGCACCCGACCTTGGCTGCAGCACGGGCAAAGAGGTTAAAACCCTGCACCAGAAAAACACCTAACTGGGTATCACGACAGATTTTCAGGGGAAATGGAAGTTTTTTTCCGGCGGGCAGATGAAATGCAGCCGTGTTCATCAGCACCAGTCGCGCCAGGCGTTGCGGGTGGCGGATCGCCCAGGCCATGCCGATCATCCCCCCCCAATCATGAACAACCAGGGTGATTTTTTCCGGCAACTCAAGATAATCAATCAACCGCTCAAGATCGTCGACCCGCTGCTTGAGCTGATACTGATAAAGGGAATCCGCCGGTTTCATCGACAGACCACAGCCGATATGATCCGGTACAATCACGCGATGTCGCTTGCTGAGTTGTCGCGCCAGATTGCGATAATAGAATGACCAGCTCGGGTTACCGTGGAGCATAACCACCGGTGATCCCTTGCCTTCATCAAGATAATGATAAGCCAGACCATTCAAGTCGAAAAAATGACTTTTGAAAGGATATTCGGATTTAAACAGCGGTGAGTCAATTACCATTGAATAGCCATCATCAGACAGTTCAGGCCACTGCCGATACCAAGAAAGCCGACCAGGTCACCAGGGCGCAGCAGATCGCGCTCTTTAGCAATAGCCGCAGTGATCGGCAGGGACACAGTGCCCATATTACCAAGAAACTCAAAGGTTTGAAAATCTTTTGCCGGATCAATACCAAGGTTCTGGAGAATCAGACGTTGATGCGCTTCTCCGACCTGATGGCAGATAACCTTGTCGATTTTATCTGCCGTGATGCCGAGTTTACTACTGAAAAGCTCCCAGGTACGTTTGCCCAGTTCAACCCCGTGCTTCATAACAGCGACGGCATCAGTCTGCATGAACGGCTGCTGACAAGTGGCTGTCTCCTGGGTCAGCCCCCAGCGGCACAGTTCATGATACTGAGGTTCAGCGACGTTCACGCCTCCCAGCAATTTTGGTCTGCGTGAGGGGGAAAAAGAGCCGTCGGTCAACAATACCGCAGCAGCACCGGAGCCACCGGTCAGGGTGGCAAGGGATTGGGTAAACAAGGGCATGGTCGGATGATCGAGCATTTTCTGGATCATGATCTCGTTAATTTCCCGCGAACTTTCGCAGGCAACCACCAGGCCGGCACGAATCTGACCCAGTTCAATCCGGTTAGCTATATCAAGTACTCCATTAAGAACACCAAGACAAGCATTCGATAAATCATAGACTGCCACATCACCACGCACCCCAAGTGCTGAAGCAACCAGGCAAGCGGTAGCCGGTTCAAAATGCTCACGACAGACCCCGGCATAAACCACAGCGCCAATATCTTCTGCAGCAATATTGCGCTCCTGCAGGGATTTTTTTGCCGCTGCGATGGCCCCATGAGAGACAGGAGTCCCGGGCTTCCACCAGCGCCGCTCACGGATACCGGTCAGCGCTTCCAACTGTCCCGGGGCAATGTGCAGGGCCTTATAGACGGGTGCTATTCGATTTTCCAGTTCGGTCGAGGTGACGACTATGGGAGCCAGTTCGTAACCGACCGATTCAATATGGACACGGGTATATTTCATTGATGAATGAATTTCATTGTTTTTAAACTACCCCGTTTGAAGTAGTGGGTCTTAAAGGTTCAAGAATTCAAGAATTCAGAATTCAGAATTCAGCAAGGGCATCTTGTAACATAATTTACCCGGCAGGTGAAGCATCAGCCGTCCTGCAATAATCAACCGTGAAGACGCAGGGCAAAATCTTTCATCTGATAGATTATTTTACCATCCACCGACAACCAACCGTCCGCTTTAAGTATTCGTTTCTGATCATCAACCTTGGTAATAACCGCTTCAATTTCAATACGCTGATTAGTGGGGACAATCTGGCCACGGTAATTCCAGCGATGTTCTTCCTCCAGCGCCATGGTTTCAAAACGGCTGTCAGCACAGACCCCCCAACGCTCGGCGGCAACGACCTTGAGCAGCTGCAGAAAAGACTCAAGTCCGAGTGAGCCGGGACACACCGGGTCCTGATAGAAATGAGCCTTAAAGAACCATTCCTCCGGATCGACTTCTTTGCTGCCACGAATAAAACCAAGCTGCTGCGGTCCACCGTCGGGAAGATACAGATCAATCGTGTCAACCATGCGCAGCATCATATCGGGGAATGGGGGTGCAACCGGATACTCAAAGGTTCTGGCTCGGCTGATCTGCTCGGGTAATGGTTGCCAGCTTGTGGCTCCACGTACGCCGACCTGCTGAGCCAGCGCCGTCGCTGAAAAGAACCCGAACACAGTGGTGCCCGTGTAAACCGGACCATCACTGTCATGCACATTAAAATTATAACCCTGGATGATCATCCCGCCGCTGCTGGCAATCCGGGTGATCTCCACCTTGATAGTGAGAGTGCCACTTGTCGGCGTCACCGCTTTATGCTGGGTTGCCTGACCATCCAGATTGCGGAATGACAGGTCGGTATCGCTGGTCAACGCCGAACCCAGATAGGCCGCAAGCCAGCCGCAAGGTTGCAGTCCGATTTCAAGCAATACGCTAAAGGGCATTTCCGGCTGCCGCCCGGCAGTAAAGTACCAGGCATCCGGCGGCACATCATACTCCGCCACCACAGCTGCTCCCTCAACCAGCTTCCACGGCTCCCCCTTGATATCTACAATCCGGTCGAGAAACTGGTACGGCGGTCCAGGCAGACGCGCAATTTTGCGTGCTTTATCAAAAATCCGGTAGGGTTCACCAAAGGCATCGGACGGATTGCCGATGGCAAACGCGGTGATCCGTTCACGGTCGTAGAGAACCTGCCGATCCTGATGATTTACTGGTGGAGACTGACGCTGCCATAAGGCCTCGACCCTGGAACGATCAAGACCGCTCAAGCGTACCGACATATCAGGGATTTCGACGATCGGGTGATCATCGGCAAACATCAGGGCATCAACTATGGCATAGGGCTCCGGACGGTAACCCAGTTCCTTGATGCTCACCTGATAGGTGACTTTTTTCGTCGTTTCAATGACCTGACCACGACACTTCAAACCACTATGGACACCGGGCCCCGCCAGCCTGCGATGCAAGTATCATTCCAATAATCAACTATTTGTTTTACTTTGTTACAATTTATATTGAATTTTGCATTGACTATGTGACATTTTTTTATTATATTAGCCCTGACATTAATACAATAA